>DASWGE010000328.1:0-11778 GCA_036393895.1 Streptosporangiaceae bacterium
CGGCTCGCTCCGGCGGTGGCCGGTAATCGCCGACGCCCGGATCGCGGGCCGCGAGATCACGCTCGGCGCCGGTGAGCATCGAGTCGCGATCGCCGCGGCGGCAGACGATGTCATAGCTATTCTCGATGCGACCATTGCCGACATCTCCGAACCGGACGACCGGCGGACCGAGGACAGGAAGCGCAGGGAACAGGCCACATGACGGGAGGCGAGCATTTCGCCGCTGCCTGGGCTGCGAGTAGCCGATGCTGCAGCGGACGTCTCCGCTCGTCCATACCAGGATCGGCGAGATACTTCACGATCTGGCCCGCCTTGCTGCCACGGCGTTATCGGCCTGAACACATGATGCGGTCCGGCTGTGTACGACGCTGTGGATAAGACGCGCTTTGACGCTGGCTGCGGTGGATAAGCGCGACACGTCCTGTGGACAGCGAAAAGAATCTTGTATTTACGCGCCGAACACCTTGTGCGACCCGCCGCACTGGCAGTAGAAAGTCTCTCACCACCGAAGGCGGGCCAGTCCCGGGGAGACCCAGGGAACGCGGGGAGGCGCCGGGCGACCGGCGAATTCCTGCGGAGCCTGATACCCGGTGGCCGCCGGGCAGCGCACCGGCCGCCGAGTCATCGGCTCGCTAGCGCGCCCAGGCGGGGCGAAGGCCCCTCCATCTCATACATGGAGGGGCCCTTTGCTGTTCCCGGACTCGCCCTTGGTACCGCCATTACCGCGGTAATTACCATGTCGTCATTTGTTTAGATTCCACACTGCCCGCCGTAGTGGTGGCAAAGCGAACCAATATGACCTGGCCGCTTTGTCATTGATGTGATAACGCCAATCCTTGCCGCGCATATCTGGCTAGTTACCCAGGAACCGGTAAACAATTGAACTGGTGGCCGATAATGCCCGCGATGGCCTGATTATTTCCCACGCAGCGCCTTCGCTCCGCGCGTTTTGCGGGCGTGCCGGCGACTCCGATGCGACACTGGCCGTGACAGTGCGCGCATGGCGTCGCGCGGCGAGCGGTGCCAGCGCCGCACCCTCATCCGGAAAGCATCGTCGCGATCAAGCGCCATCCCCGGGGGCGAGGCGCGCACCCGGGCTACGCGGCAGGCACGAGCACCGCGACCATGCGGCGGCCGCGCATGCAGACAGGAACGGGGACGTGGATGGGCCTCATGACTGAGCAGGGCGGGGCCTCAGACGAATACGAGGCGGTCGCGCTGCCACCCGGTCCGCAGATGGCGGCCAGTTCGCTGGGCTCGGCGGTCTTCCTGCGCCGCTCAGCCAGGCCAAGCCGCCGTGCCGTTCTGCACCTGCACGACCTGACCGGGTCATTCGCGCCCGCCGACCTGGCCCGCTGGTACAACGAGCGCGGATTTCACTTCTACGTAACTGACCTCGAATTCCGCGAACCGCTTGACTCAGCCGGCCGCCGTCGGCCGGCCAGATCCGCCCGGGCCTGCTTCGCGGCGCTCGACTCCGCATGCGGGCACATGCGCGGAGCCGACGGAATCGATGCAATTATTCTCAGCGCCCAGGATGATGCCGCGCCGGTCGCGGCGCTGTGGTGTCATGCGCGACGCGCGACGAGCCCAGTCGACGCGCTGATCCTGTCCAACCCGGATTTCGGCAAGGGACTGCGCGCCAGGCTGGACATCGCCTGTCCGGTGCTCGTCATCTCGGCCGCTGCCGGTCCCGCCAGGGCATCAGGACCGGGGCGCAGGGACAGGCGCAGGGAGTCGACCAGGCTCGGCCAGCATGTGACCTGGCTCTACATCGACCAACAGCCGGCCGCGCCGGCTGACTACAGCGCAGGCCGCAGGCGGCTCTTCGACGAGATGGGCCGCTGGCTGGGCGCCTACATGTACGGCCAGGTCCGCGATCAGCTGCTGTGACCGCGGAAGGCAAAGCACCACTGTGACCCTGCGCGAGCGTAATCCTGATCCGGCCGCGCCTGGCGGCAGTCCCAGGCGGCGCAGGTCACGTCTCAGCTCACCCCCGGCAGAGTAATGGATAGCCACGAGGCCGAGATCGCGCGCCGCAGCGATGTTGGCCGCCGTATCGTCGATGAACACGGTCGCCGAGGGCTCTAGGTCGTAGCGGGACAGCAGCACTTCGAAGATTCGCTGATCCGGCTTGGCCACCCCCTCGATGCCCGAGACAACGCAACCATCGAAATGCCGGAAGAACGCGTACCTGGACCGCCGTCGCGCGAACTTGTCCGACTCCATGTTGCTCAGCGCCAGGCACTTCAGGCCGCTGGCCTTGAGCTCGGCAAGCAGACCAACGCCTTCGTCGATTTCGCCGGCAATCATCTCCTCGCTGCGGTGTGACCAAGCCATGATCTCTTCCGCCAAGGTGGGATGCGCGGCCGCGAGTTCCCGGCACGACTGCTCGGTATCGGCACCAAGGTCATGCGCCAGATGCCAGCGCGGCGTGCAGATCCCGCCCAGGAACACAGCCATCTCGTGAGGATCGGCGATCAGCTTGCGGTACAGATGGCGCGGATCCCAGTCAAGCAGCACGCCGCCGATGTCGAAGACGACAGCCTTGATGTCCGGATGCGCCATGGGCCGAAGGTAACACCGGGTCTAGCCTGTGACGGTCACTGTCACCATCGGATAGCCGGTCGCGCCGTTCGGCTCTGGCGGCGCCGCGAGCGTCGTCTGGGTGTACCCGGTGGCGTCGGTCGCGCGTGCCTCGATTAGGTGGGTACCCGGGGTCGCGTCCCAGTCGGCCGACCATTGCCGCCAGGTGTCGATCCCGGGCACGGCGGCCAGCTTGGCCTGGCGCCACGGACTGCGGTCCACTCGGACCTCCACAGCGTCGATCCCCTTGTGCTGCGCCCAGGCCACGCCGGCGATCGAAGTCGGGCCTGCCTTCACCGGGCCCTGCCCGGACGGAACGTCGATCCGCGACTCAGTCTTGATCGCCGCCTGCGGCGACCAGCCGCGGTCTGTCCAGTAGGCGTGGTTGGCCGCGTACGTCGTCACTTCGATGTCGGTGATCCACTTGCAGGCTGACACGTATCCGTAGAGCCCGGGCACCACGGTGCGGACCGGGAAGCCGTGCGCCGTCGGCAGCGGCTTGCCGTTCATGCCGACGGCAAGCAGCGCGTCCCTGCCGTCCATCGCGGTCTGGACCGGCGTGCCCGAGGTGAAGCCGTCGGAGGAGGTGCAGAACAGTTGATCAGCCCCGGCGCGGATCCCCGCTTCGCGCAGCAGGGACCCCAGGCTGGCGCCCAGCCAGCGAGCGTTGCCGATGTACGGTCCGCCGACCGGATTGGAGACACAGGTCAGCGTGATGTAGGCCTCGCTCAGCGGCCGCCTGAGCAGCTGATCGAAGCTGATCGTGAGTTCCCTCCGCACCATGCCGTGGATCCGCAGCTGCCAGCTGGACGGCGGGATCTGCGGCAGCACGATCGCGGTGTCGACCCGGTAGAAGCCCGGGTTGGCGGTGATGAACCGGCTCAATCCGGGAATCGGAAGATCGGTGCCAACCGGCAGAGCGGGCGCCGGGGTCGCGGGAGCAGGGAGGCGCAGCGAATTGACCGCCGCCGACACGCTAGCCCGCTCGGTCAGCATCCGCCCGCCGACGTAGGAGGCGGCAGCCACGCCAGCTGCGACCGCGCCCAGGGTCATGAACTGCCGTCGCGGCGGCTCGGAGACGCTGAGGGCAGCGGTCCTGCCCTGCCCGGCGGCCGTGGGCTGACGACTGACCGGCTGCCCAGCCGCGCGGGTGAGCCTGACTAGAGCCAGCGCCGCGGCCGCCGCACCGATCAGCGAGGGCAGCAGGTCTGCTGGGGTCGCCGTTGGCCTGGTGCCAGCAGCGACGAGGCCGACGGCACCGAAGATCGCTACGCCGATCAGCCCATTGGCCTCGCGGCGCTGTGCGAGGATGCCGACGAACCCCGCGAACACGGCAAGTACGACAAGCACGCCGATCTGGAGCACCAGCTTGTCGTGGGTGCCGAACTCCCTGATCGCAAAGTTCTTCACCGGCGGCGGGCTCAGGTCGATCGCCAGCTGGGCAACGGCTACGACTGGTGAGCCGATCGCACCGCTGAAGCCGCTGACCAGGAAGGCGACGCACACGCCGACCGCCCCGGACAGGAGGCCGACCGCCACGCCGCGCACGGGCACGCGCTTATCAAGGGTCACACTAGTTATTCGTACCAGCGACGGCCAAGGTTCGGTCCGGCGGCAAGGCGCCAAGCCGGCCGGCCGCCGGCGACGAATAAGAGATATGGGCATGACTGAGGGCCGATGGCGGCGGGGGAGCGCCCCCGATCATCTGCCGGGCGCTGAACCCCCGGTGCCGTCCGGCCTCAACGACCTGCTCACGGCCGTCGCCCGCGGCAACGAGCGCGCCTACGACGCCGTTTATGACCTCACATCGGGCTGGGTGCTCGGCGTCGCCAGGAAGGTGCTGCGCGACCCTGCCCAGGCCGAGGAGGTGATGCAGGAGGTCATGCTCGAGGTCTGGCGTCTGGCGAGCCGGTTCGATCCGGCCAGGGGCAGCGGCACCAGCTGGGTAATGACGCTCGCACACCGCAGGGCCATCGACCGCGTGCGCTCCGAGCGCAGCCACGCCATCCGGGAACTGCGCGCCGCCACCGCGGTCATCGACTATGACGACGTCATCGAGGCGGTGGAGACGAGCCTGGATGCCCAGCGAGTCCAGCGCTGCCTGGCCTCGCTGACCCGGCTGCAGCATGAGTGCGTCAGCCTCGCCTACTACGGCGGCTACACCTACCGCGAGGTTGCCGAAATGCTCGGCGTCCCGGCCGGGACGGTCAAGACCAGGATGCGGGACGGCCTGATCAGGCTGCGGGATTGCCTGGGAGACGTGAGGGGGGAGCAGTGATGACATCAGGCGATCAGGACCTGCACACCCTGGCCGGAGCGTATGTGCTCGACGCGGTCTCCGACGACGAGCGGGGTAGGTTCGCCGCTCATCTGGCCGCTTGCGCGCAATGCCGCGATGAGGTCGACGGGTGGCGCGAGGCAGCGGCGCGGCTGGGGACGGCTCAGGCCGTGCGGCCACGACTTGAGCTCCGCGAACCGACGATCCGCGCTGCGTACCGCACCGGGCAGATGGGCCCTGTTGTGGCTGAAAATGAGCTCTCTGACCGGTCCGGCAGGCGGGCAGGGCCGGGCCTGGCGCGGGCGACCCGCTGGGGCCTGATGGCGGCAGCCGCGGTCGCGGTCGCCGCCGCGATCGGCATCGGCACGCACTACGCGGACATGCGGGGCCGGCCGGGGCACGGTCCTGCCGCCCCGGCCGTCGCCGCCGTACTCAGCGCCCCTGATGCCGTGATGCGGACGGCATCTGTCGGCGGCGGGGGGATGGCGATCGTCGTGTCCTCCCGCCGCGAGCACATGGCCGTCTTCATCGCACATGGCCTGCGTAGGCCTCCGCCTGCCAGGCGCTATGAGCTGTGGCTGATGGGTCCGCGCGGAGAGCGCCCGGCAGGGATGCTCACGGTGCATCCCAGGGGCATGGCCGGACCCGCGCTGATCGGGGGGATGTCGGCCGGTGACATGGTGAGCCTCACCATCGAGCCGGCCAGCGGGTCCCTGCGGCCGACATCAGCTCCGGTAGTCATGATCGGCCCGACGGGCCGGTAGCCCGGTTCAGCCTGGTTTTAGCCAATGGTGCCCTCGTGTTGAGGTTGCGCTTGCGGGTTCGGGGCAAGAGCGTTCTCTATGCGGCTGCACTCCCTGCGGACGACGCCTGTTCGGCTCGCCGTGATCGCAGCAAGCATCGCATTCGCCGCGAGCGCCTGCGGCAAGGCGCCGCCCATCCCGGCCAGCCCCACCGGCGGGGCCGGACCGGTCGTGAGCGTGAGCCCCGTCCGCAGCCCTAGCCCAAGCCCCAGCCCAACGGCGTCTTCATCGCGGCCGTCCGCACAGCCGACCCGGACAAGAACCTCAACTCACAGCACTCCGCCGCGCTGAGCGCCGGGGCCGACCGACCGGCTCTGAGCTACCTGGACCAGCCCTGTGCACGACCGCTCGCTGGCAGGCTAACGTGGCCTCGTGAAAGCATCGCCTGAGGCGCAGCTACGGCTGCTTGAGCTAGCAGACATCGATGCGGAGCTTGGCCGGATCGAGCACCGGCTCCGCGGCCTTCCCGAGCACGCCGCACTCGCCAGGCTGGAGGCTCGCGACGGCGAGCTCAGAGATTCCATCGCCGCGCTGACCGCGCAGAACAGCGATCTCAAACGCGAGCAGGCCAAGGCCGAGGCCGACGTGGACCAGGTCAGGGCGCGGATCGATCGCGATCGCCAGCGGCTGGACAACGGCATGGTCAGCTCGCCGCGCGAGCTCGAGAACCTGCAGTCCGAGGTGCAGTCGCTGCACCGGCGGCAGTCCGACCTCGAGGAAGTCGTGCTCGCCGTGATGGAGCGCCGCGAGACGGCGCAGGTCACCCTCGAGCAGGCGGCAGCCGAGCGCGAGCAGCTCGAAAGCGAGCTCACCAACGTCACCGCCGCCAGGGACGCGGCGCTCGCCGAACTCGCCGAGCAGTCGGTCAAGGCAGGCGACCGCAGAGTCGAAGTCACCGCCGCCATCCCGCCTGACCTGCTCGAACTGTACGACAAGCTGAGGGCGCAACACGGCGGCGTGGGCGCGGCGGCGCTCCGGCAGCGCGGCTGCCAAGGCTGCAACCTGACACTCAACACGAACGACCTGAACGCGATCAGGGCCGCGCCCGACGACGAGGTTCTGCGTTGCGAAGAGTGCAGGCGGATCCTGGTCAGGACCCCTGACTCGGGCCTGTGACCGGGCAGGAGACAGGGGCGCCAGACGGCGGAGCGGCGCCAGGCTGGGAGAAGGCCGCGGGCAGGCCGACGACGACGCTGCTGCTGCGCCACGGCGCGACGGAGCTGTCCGCCGAGCGCAGGTTCTCCGGCCGTGACGACATCGCGCTGACCAAGGAGGGCATCAGGCAGGCTGGGCTGGCCGCACGCAGGCTGGCCGCCGCTCCGGGCGTCGACGTCATCGTCACCTCGCCGCTGCAGCGAGCACGGCGCTCGGCCGAGGCGGTTGCGGAGGCCACGGGCGCCCCGATGATCGTCGACGATGACCTGGCCGAGGCTGACTTTGGGCAGTGGCAGGGACTGTCGTTCGCCGAGGCCAGCCAGCGCTGGCCGGACGAGCTGGCGGCCTGGCTGGCCAGCCCCGATGCCGCGCCGCCTGGCGGGGAGAGCTTCGCCGTGGTCGCGTTGCGGGTGCTGGGCGCCATGGACCGGCTCATCAAAGCCCACCAGCACTCCACCGCGGTCGTGGTCAGCCATGTCACGCCCATTAAGACCCTCGTGTGCCGAGCGCTGCTGGCGCCGCCCGAGGCCATGTTCCGGATGAATCTCGATGTGGCGTCGCTGACCAGGATCGATTGCTTCGACAACGGCTCCGCCCTGCTGCGCTCGTTCAACGACACCGCTCATCTGCAGCAGCGCCGATGGCGGCGTAGCGGCTAAACTAGTAGCAGGCGGGCGAGCTGGCCGGGCGGCCGCGGCGGTTCCGCTTACCGGAGCCGCCGAGGAAGGTCCGGGCTCCGCAGGGCAAGGTGGTCGGTAACGCCGACCCGGGGTGACCCGCGGGAAAGTGCCACAGAAAACAGACCGCCGCCGGCTTCCAGGTTGCGACCTGGTCCGGCGGTAAGGGTGAAAAGGTGGTGTAAGAGACCACCAGCGCCGCAGGTGACTGCGGCGGCTCGGTAAACCCCACCCGGAGCAAGGTCAAGAGGGCGGCGCCGCGCGAGCGGCGCTAGCCTGCGCGAGCGATTGAGGGCGGCCCGCCCGATGCTCGCGGGTAGACCGCATGAGGCTGTCGGCAACGGCAGTCCTAGATGGATGGCCGTCGGCCCGCGCAAGCGGGTGCACAGAACCCGGCCTACAGGCCAGCTCGCCCGCCGCCCTAGCTCTGACCTGCTGATCTGTTGTCATGAGGCGCTCCGGTTCCGCTGATGAGCGGGGTCGCCGCACGCGTCGCGGCATGCCTACCATCTCAAGGACTGGATCAAGAAAGGCCCCGCGACATCAACGCCGGGCCGATCGGTGCTGGTTGCTGGAATTCGGCAAAGGCCATCGTCACTGTCCAGGTACGGTCGCTGACATGGACACCGAACGGTGGGTGCTTCAGTGCGTTGGTACTGTCTGCCTGCGCACGACGCGAGGCTGAGTGATCTGCGCGGCCTTCCAGTTGCGTGTGCACCGGACGGGTCCGGCGCTCCTGGTGCAGGCTGAATGGCAGGCGGCCCGTGCGGCCGGCAGGTGTAACAAATGCGCCCGCGGCGCATCTATTGCACAGGGGTGACTGGCGGGTGCCGGCACCGGTCGTTGACATAAAGCACCGGCGATGGTGTGAGGGACGTGATGAGACGACTCCGGGTTCTGGTGTTTGCGGCGGGTGCGGCCGCGCTACTGGGTGCGGGGTGCGCGCAGGCGGCTCCGACCACGACGACTCCGATGCCCAGCGCGACCCCGGTCTCCACCCCTGCTGCGGCCGTCCGGGCGGCCGGCTTGTGGGGCCGGGCGATCGAGGTGCCCGGCCTGGGGGCCCTGAACAAGGGCCGAAACGCCGACGTCAACTCGGTGTCGTGTGCCGCGCCGGGTAGCTGCGCGGCCGTCGGGGGCTACACCGACGGCGGCGGCCATCGGCAGGGGTTCGTGGTCAGCGAGGTGAACGGCGTCTGGGGCCGGGCGGTTGAGGTGCCCGGCCTGGGGTTCCTGAACATGGGCGGGCACGCTGGCGTCAACTCGGTGTCGTGCGGATCGGCGGGCAGCTGCGCGGCCGTCGGGGACTACGCCGACGGCGGCCGTCATCAGCAGGGGTTCGTGGCCGTCAAGGAGAACGGTGGCTGGAGCCGGGCGGTCGAGGTGCCCGGCCTGGGGGCACTGAACAAGGGCGGCGCCGCCTACGTCAGCTCGGTGTCGTGCGCCTCGCCGGGCAACTGCGCGGCCGGTGGGGACTACCGCGCCGACGCCGCCGGCCGCGCGCAGGCATTCGTGGTCAGCGAGAAGAATGGCAGCTGGGGCACCGCCCAGCAAGTCGCCGGAAACCTCAGCACCGGCCCGGGCGGGGACGCGGGGGTTGACACGGTGTCGTGCGGCTCGCCCGGCAACTGCGCGGCCGGCGGCCAGTACAGCAAGGCCTCCGGCGATCAGGCGTTCGTAATCAGCGAGGTGAACGGGACCTGGGCTGCCGCCCGGGCAATCGCCGGCACCCTGAGCAGCAGCGGGGGCGCGCAGGTTACATCGGTGTCGTGCGCCTCGGCGGGCAACTGCGCGGCCGGCGGGCAATACGACTACGGAGGTTACAACGCGGCGTTCCTGGTCAACGAGAAGAACGGCGCCTGGGGCAAGCTGATCTACGTACCAGGCCTGAACGCGGTGTCACGCGATGCCTACCTCTCCTCGGTGTCATGCGCATCGGCGGGCAACTGCGCGGCCGGCGGAACCTACGACGAAGGGGTGTTCGTGGCGAGCGAGAAGAACGGCGTCTGGGGCAAGGAGACCACCGTGCCCGGTGTCCTGCCGATCGAGGCGGTCCGCTCGGTGTCGTGCGCCTCGGCGGGCAGCTGCGTGGCCGGCGGTTCCTACGCAGGGACCGGCCGGGGCTACCAGGCGTTCGTCACCTAGGACGGCACGCTCACCCACCGCGCCCGACGCCAGAAGGACGTTGAGGACATCCCACGCCTGCGCGAGGCACTTCGCTTGCGCCAGCCCTAAACTGCGGCACCCCGAACCATACGCGGCCCGCGAAAGCGCTCAGAGCCAAACGTGGTTCAAATCCGGTCAGGCGCATCTGGGAGTCCGAGGAAGCTCGATATTTCGCGTCAACGAGCGGACTAGAGGATTGACAGCAGCGAGGCCTCCGCTCTCGGCCGCGACGAGCACAGCGAGGTCAAGCCCTGCGAGGCGGAGACGCCACCAAACCTCGACTCCGATAGCCGTGAGCAGCTCGCCGCTGACCTCCTCGCTCGCCAGCTCAGCGTCGGTTCTTTGGGGCATTGCGGCTGATCCGAGAATTTGCGTTCGGAGGCCGCGTGACCAGCGGACGGCAGCCAGGCCGCGGGTCACGCGGCCGTATTCATGCCAGAGGTCGCCGTCGTGGGTGTCGCCGGCCTGGTATTAGTCGGCGAGGATCTGGAATGGAATGCGGCTCCCGGTACGGCCTGTCTTGAGGTCGCCGCGGGCCAGTTCCTCGGCGGGAGTCCAGTCGCCGCCTTGAGCGATGGAGCCACCGGCCGCGGTGGCGGAGACGTTGGGGTCGATGCGGACGGCGCGCAGCTGGTCGGGCTGGCGCAGGCCCTGGTTGCGGCAGCTGGCCGCCAGCCGCGAGTGAATGTGGGCGTGCAGTGCAGCTATGGCTTTGGCGTCCAGGTCCTCGTCGTGGACCAGCAGTGCGTGGTAGTGCGGGTGCCAGCCGTTCTCGTCGCCCCAGGTGATCTCCAGGGCGATGACGTGCCCGGCAATGCTGAGGCGGCGCTTGAGCCGCTGCCAGGCTGCGCCCTGCGTCACTCGCTTCCACGCCGCCCGCTCGGCCTTGACGAGACGCGACAGCGGGTCACCCAGGTCGTGCGGGACTGTGATCGTGATCAGGCTGGCAGCGCGGCCCCTGGCAGCCCAGCATTCGAGTGCTTCGCGGAGTTCGGCGGCACGTCGGCGGTGGATCTTGGCCGAGCAGACGGGGCACAGCCAGACATTGCCGCAGGTTTCCAGGCCGCAGTAGTACGCGGAGCCGTTCCTGATCCGGATTTCGACCCGATCGCCGACCGGGACGGCGCCGCAGTTGCGCTGCCGCTCGGGTGTATCGGGATCGCCGGCGGCGAGCGCCCGCAGGTTCATCCGCGCGCCGCGGCGCCATCCGGCCGGATCGTCGCAGGCCACCAGGGGGTGGTTCGAAACTCTGCGTCTATACCGAGACAGTGCGTTCGCGGGAGCGGCGGGAGAAGCGGGGGAACGGGAAGGAGATGATCGGCGGCCCACTGCGCTTCGCGCCCGGCCGCCTCGGGGCGAGCCAAGACCGCGCGCCCGATCGCTGCGTGAGCTGTCGGTGGGTCGTGTCGTGGTTGTCATGTCGGCCTCGCAGACGAGCTGGACACCGAGGCCCGCACACGGACGGGTCTCGCTTGCCGTCTAGGGCCGGGATGGCGACCGGCAGCGCATTGTGTGTGCGCATGATGCGTCAGCCGCTGGCTGAAATAGGGAGTGATCAGGCCCATGACCGGGTTCGCCGCCGCGATGAGGTCGACCGCCAGATCTGGCAGCGAGTTCACCCAGGCGAGGCCGACAACGAGCAGGCGGCCGCCGGGTGCCAGGAGCCCGGCGTTCCGGCGTTGCTTGTGGTGGTTGAGATCGGGGTGATGGTGTCCGAGTCGGGCTCACCGGGATCGGCGGCCGCGGTGTTCCGATGGCCGGGTTGATCGGGGTGACCGTGCTGGAGCCGTAGTCAGCGACGTAGGTGGTCTTGCCATCGGGCGTGATGGCGATGCCGACCGGTTCGCTGCCCACTGTGATCGGGTGCTGGCCGTGTCGGTGGCGCTGGAATCGCCCGGT
Organism: Streptosporangiaceae bacterium; assembly: GCA_036393895.1. Lineage (GTDB taxonomy): Bacteria > Actinomycetota > Actinomycetes > Streptosporangiales > Streptosporangiaceae > Chersky-822. Next base: position 11,565 of record DASWGE010000328.1, read on the forward strand.
CGGAGGCCCAGGAAATCGGTGCCAACATCGACGCCAGGCGGGCTGAGGCACGCTGAGTCCGGGTAAGCCGGTTTCAGGCCCGGCTAAGGCCTATCTCAGCAGGCAAAATAGGGATTTCCTCGGATGCGGCGAGGAGGGCCTTACGGCCAGACTCAATGGTGACCGGCGATGAGATGGCCGGAAACCGAGGAGGAACGATGAATTACAACGTGAC
>DASWGE010000329.1:0-3066 GCA_036393895.1 Streptosporangiaceae bacterium
GCTCCGGCAGCGCGGCCAGGCCGCCCAGCATCGGCGCGCAGAGCTGGTGCAACGCCGCGAACGGCAACTCTATCTCGGACTCCACGCCGGCGATCTGAACCAGGCGGCAGCCTGACGCCTGGCGCGCGCAGTAGCGCATCAGCTCGGTCTTACCGATCCCGGCCTCACCCCGGATCACCAGTACCGCACTCTCACCGTTACGAACACGGTCCAGCAGGCCGTCGAGGACTTGGCGCTCGAGAACGCGCCCCCTGAAGGCCGGCGACCGGGGTGCGGCCATGCGGCAACGATACGGCCGGTGATGGGGCACGGGAATACCCTGGTTCGAAGCGCGGTGCTGCGATCCAGACTCGTGTTATGAGCATCTGGCTCGACGGGTCGCCTGCGGGTCGCGTGGCAATCGTTACCGGAGGGTCCCGCGGCGTTGGCCGGGCGACGATCCGCCTGCTGGCGGCCCGCGGCTACGCGGTCGTCGTCAACTACCTCCATGACCAGCGTGCGGCGGAGTCGACCGTCGAAGCGATCCTTACGGACAAGGGCGCTGCCGTGGCCGTCCGCGCCGACGTCGCCGACGATCTGGACGTGCAGAGGCTGTTCGCCGAGACGACCGCGGCGTTCGGCGGCATCGATGTCGTTGTCCACGCCGTGGGCAGCCCGGTCACCACCGCTCCCGTGGCCGAGGTCGACCTTGACGTGTTCGACGCACTGTTCCGGATCAACACGCGGGCTACCTTCGTCGTCAACCGAGAGGCGGCTCGTCACCTTCGTAACGGCGGCGCCATCGTCAATCTGACCAGCTCAGCGGATAGCTTGTCCCTGACGGCCTACGGCCTCTACACAGCGGCCAAAGCCGCCACAGACGTGCTCACCCGAGCGCTCGCAGTTGAGCTGCGTGAGCGCGGCATCACCGTCAACGCGGTGTGCATCGAGGTCGACACGTCGTGCGCTCCCCACCGGGCCGCCGACGTCGTCGCGTACCTGCTCAGCGACCATGGCCACCGCCTCACCGGCCACGTGCTCCGGGTCGGCGATTCCAGACCGGCATCTTAGGTCCCCGCGGCAACGGGTGATCATCGCCCCGCACCGGCTCCGGCCCTGGCCGGTCACGGCTGGTCATGGTCGGCGTGCACATACCGGAGCTCGCGTTCGAACACAAAGGCATAAGAAGGCTGCTTATGCGTGAGGTGAGCGCTTTGGCGCTGGCCCGGACGCTTTCCTTCTGTCATAGGGATCCGATGCGGTCGCCGAGGTCGAGTTCGAGCGGGCCGCGGGTCTGCAAGCCCTGCGCGAACAGGGTGGCCGTGCGGGCCTTGACCGTATCCGAGCCGACCAGCTGGTGAAACCGCCGAGCGTCGGCGCGGATCTCGTCCGCGCCGGGCAGAGTCAGGTCGTTGAGCACCCGCTTGGTTGACCGCACCGCCTCGGCGGTGTACTCGGCAACCTTGGTCAGATCGACGTGCGGCACGAAGTACTCCGGATCGGCGCTTTCCAGCACCATGACCCGGGTGTCCTGATCGGATTCCAGCTCGCCGAGCAGGGCTACCAGGTCGCGCACTAGTTCCGGCCCGATCAGGTTCATCGGCGGCGCGTCGATCACGACACTGAGCACACCCTCATCGCTGCGGGCCACGCGCAGCGTCCGATACGTCTGGGACATCGCCGCCTCCTCTGGTGGGTTCTTCATGATCTCTATTGGTTATCGCTCGGCCAGCGCCCCCGCCGCAGGCGGCCAGCCGGGCGGGCCGCCAGCGGGTGGGGTGGACGATCATCTCGGCTCCTTCGGTCGAGGGAACAGGCGTCGCTTCACCATCGCCTCCCAGCACGGCGATCACACCCGTGAGAACCCTGGTCGGCACGCGTGCAGGAGGAGCCGGGGCCCTCGTGGGGAACGGCGAGGATCGCCCACTCGCGCGCGATGAGCAGCTCAGCCATCCCCGCCGGTACCCCGGCGCCGATGAGGCGCTCGAGGAACTGCCGCTCGGATGCGACCCGGAAGGTGACGGGCTCGCCGAGTTCCGCCGAAAGCAGCTCGAGCGCCTCCGGCCACGACATGGGGACCGGTCCTGTCAGGTCGTGGTGCGCGCCCCATAGCGCCGGGTCGGTGAGCACGCGCAGCCCGGCCTCGGCTGCGTCGCGATGGTCGATCAAAGCCATGCGGCCGCTGCCGGCGAGGCCGGTCCAGGTGCGCGAGGCGCGCACCTCGCGCGCCGCGGCGAGCAGCGACGCCGAGAAGATCGCGGGGCGGATCGTCGAGTACGGCACTGCGGTCGAGGAGGCGAACTGGTCGATGCTGTAGTGGGCTCGCTGGTTGATCCCAAGGGAGTCCGCCGAGGTGTTGAGCACCGATAGGCGGGTGACCTGCTCGATCGAGGAGATTCCGGCGGCGGCGTTGATCGCGATCCGCTGCAGGACGCCCTCGATCCCGATTGATCCCATCGCGATGAACACCGTGCGGATCCCGTCAAATGCCTCGGTAAGGTCGCGCGGGTCGTCCAGGCGCGTGGGACGGATGTGCAGCCCGTCGGGTTCGCCGAAGGCGCGGCGGGCTTTGCCGGGGTCGCGAACGAGCGCGGCGACCGCATCGCCGCGCGCGAGTACGCTGCGGACGATCTCGCTGCCGACGCGGCCGGTGGCGCCGATCACTGCGGTGGTCATCGTGTCTCCTAATGAGCTCGACCAGTTCGAGGGCGTGCGCAGCAGAATGATGGCGCGCGTCTGGACTAAAACATCTCTGGGGATTATCACTAGTAGTGATGTGAGCACTCGCTTTACTGGAAACGCCTGCTGACCGCAGCCGTCATGACAGCGGCGCCGCTTGGGGTGGTGAGGCAGATGGCTGAACTCCCGGGGACGTCGTCGCGGCAGCGGTGGACCCTGGGGCTGGTGTGCACGGCGGCGTTCATGTTGCTGCTGGACATCACCGTGGTGAGCGTGGCGCTGCCATCGATTCAGCGGGATCTGCGGGCGAGCCTGCCGGACCTGCAGTGGGTGAGCGCCGCCTATGCCCTGGTGCTGGCCGTGCTGCTGCTGCCGGCGGCCACCCTGGGTGACCGGCTGGGCCGGCGC
>DASWGE010000330.1:0-5327 GCA_036393895.1 Streptosporangiaceae bacterium
CAGCTGCCTGCCGAACTCGACGGGCAGCGCGCGATCTTGCACGGGCTTATGCACGCATGCGCTGCCGATGACGCGATCAGCTGGCTGGTCATCGGCTGCTCGCTCGGCCGGGGCGCCGCGGACCGCTGGTCCGACCTCGACCTCGCGATGGGGGTCAGCGACGAGGACTTTGACGCGGCCGTCACCAAGGTGCGGCATCTGGTGGACGGGCTCGGCGACCTGGTCGAGAGCTTCCAGCACAAGATCCCGGGCCTGACGACGGCCCACGAGCGGATCTTCGCCCAGTACGCCGACCGTTGCCAGGTCGACCTCGTCGTGTTCCGGGAGTCAGAGCCAGTCGGCTCGGTTCGTGACCTGGTCGTCCTCTATGACCCGCGGGCGCGTGTCGTGCCGGTCGCCGAGCACCACCCGGTCACGCCCCAGCAGGTTCGCGAGTGGGCATTCGGAGCCTGGTGCGCGGTTGCCGACCTGGGCAAGTATCTGCGTCGCCGGTCCTGGTGGGAGGCTCTTGACCGGCTCGCCGAGGCCCGCGGGCAGCTCTGGCGGCTCTGGGCCGCGCTGCTCGGCGTGCCGAACCCGCAGTACGGCCTCACCAGCATCCTCGACTTCGCGCCCGAGCGCGTTCCCGCCGCAATGGCATCGGCCGTCTCCGATCTCGATCCTGGGCGCCTGCTGGCCGCTGCCAGGAGCCTGGCCAGTCAGCTCACGGCGCTCGGCGAGCATCTGCCGCCTGACCTCAGGGAAGCGATACCGGCCGCCATGGGCCGTTATGTCACCAGCGACCTGGCTGACATCGCCGCGGCTGGGCAGCAGGCCTGATCCAGCCGGCCGGGCGGGCGCGGCACTCGAACTAGAACGTGTTCTACCCGTTGGGCCAGAAAGCTGGCAGGATCGGGCTGAGCCGACTGCCCGGAGGTCCCGTGCGCTTCTCCTACGCCGAGTCGATGACCGACCCGTCGTTCTATATTCCGCTGGCGCAGGCCGCCGAGGCGGCTGGCTACGACTCGATGGTTATCCCGGACAGCATCTGCTATCCGGAGCACGCGACGAGCACCTACCCGTATAGTCCCGACGGCACCCGCGAATTCCTGGATGGCAAGCCATTCCTTGAGCCGTTCTCGCTGATCCCGGCCCTGGGCGCGGTCACGAAGCGGCTACGCTTCGTGACGTTCGTGCTCAAGCTGCCGGTGCGCAATCCGGTGCTCGTCGCCAAGCAGGCCACGTCCACTGCGGTCCTGACTGGCAACAGGCTGCTGCTGGGGGTCGGGACCAGCCCGTGGCGCGAAGATTACGACATACTCGGCGTGCCGTGGGAACGGCGGGGCCAGCGGATGAACGAGGCAATTGACATCATCCGCGGGCTCGCGGGCGGCGGCTATTTCAGTTATGCCGGCGAATTGGTAGATCTCCCCGCGGTCAAGATCTCGCCCGTGCCGACCGAGCCGATCCCGATCCTGCTCGGCGGCCATGGAGAAGCCATGCTGCGCCGGGCGGCGCGGACCGGCGACGGCTGGATGCACGGCGGCGGCGACCCGGCCGACGTCCCCGGGCTGCTGGCCAGGCTCGCCGAGCTCCGGCGCGAGGAAGGGACTTCCGACCGGCCGTTCCAGGTGCACGTGATCTCGCTGGACGCGTTCACCGTGGACGGGGTGCGCAGGCTTGAGGAACAGGGCGTCACCGACGTGATCCTCGGCTTCCGCTGGCCGTACACGACCGAGGCGGACACGCAGCCGCTGGCGGACAAGATCGGTGCCCTGAACAAATTCGCCGAGAAGGTCATCGCGAAAGTGCGGCCCTGACCGGACCGAATGATGGAAGCGAACGCAGCGAAGGGCAGCCCGACATGACAAGCCAGCTCACGGCCCGGGATCTAGCCCGCCGATCCCAGGCGGCAGTCCAGGCCAAAGACAGGCAGGCCTGGCTAGGCCTGTTCGCGCCCGACGCCGTCGTGGCCGACCCGATCGGGCCGTCGCCGCTCGACCCAGCAGGCGACGGGCACCGCGGGCTTACGGCCATCGCCGCCTTCTACGACACCGTGATCGCGCCCAATGAGCGCATCTGCTTCGAGATCGAACGCTCCTACCTGTGCGGCGACGAGGTCGCCGACATCGGCATCATCCGCACCACCCTGCCGGGCGGCCGCCACGAGGTCCTAGTCCGCGGCGTCTACACCTACCGCGCGGACGGCGCGGGCAAGCTGGCTGCGTTGCGCGCGTTCTGGGAATTCGACGCGGCCGAGATCATCAAGGCGTAGACGCTACTTGGGGCAAGCGGCGTTCATAGCCGGGAGCGCTGCCTTGGACTGAGCCTTCAGCTCCGTCAGCGACGTGACGACCGCAGTGGCCTGGGCCTTCGTCGGCGGCGTTGACAGGGCGTTCGCCGTCTTCTTGACCTTGTCCACGGACGTCGACAGCTGCTTGACCTGACCGGAAAGCGCGCTGTTGCCGCCCTGGCTCTTCAGCGCGGCAAGCTGCTTCTCGATGTTGGTCAGGTCGGTCCTGAGCTTGCTGGCCGAGCTCGGGTTCAGCTGGAGGTGGTTAAGATCCTGCAGGGATGTGCGGAGCGAGTCAACGTGCTTGCACGTGCTCTTGTTCGCCATGGGCGATCCGGAACCCCCCTTAGGCGATCCGGCACTCGCCGCAGGCGACACGGAACTCGATTTGGACGACGCGGAACTCGATTTGGGCGACCCGGAACTCGCCATAGGCGACCCGGAATGCGTCGACGAGTTTCTCGCCGCGCTGGTCGCACCCGGCGCCGCGGTACCGCCCGCGTTGCTGCCAGTGCCTGAACTGCACGCGGCCAGGATCACGGTCGCGCCCGCGATCAGCACCGCGGCCGCCGTCTTGACCGGTCCGACCGGTCCGACCGGCCTGACGGGCCTAACCTGCCTAAAGGACCTGACCTCCGACTGCTTAATCATGCGGCTATGGTCCCCACCTGATGGCACCTCAACGTCACCCGCAGCGGGCGAGATCGCGGCGGACACGGCGGGCCGAAGAGCGGCGGGCCGAAGAGCGGTACACGCCAGGCGCCCTGTACAGGAGCGGTGATATCTGGAAAATAAGGAAAATAGCTTAATTCTTATTTATCTCATCTGGACCGGACTGTCATTGATGTCATAGATGCCACGGGTCCCGTCGGTGTTGACACCTTCGCTACGAGGGTGTACGAACAGCTAATCGCTGGAGCTAAGCGCACGTCTTGAGTCCTGGGGGATATTGACGATGAAGTCCGTTCAAGGTCCGATGACCGGGCAGGTGCTTGCCCGCAGGAGATTCCTCGCGTCCGGGGCAACGATGCTTGGCGGCGCTGTCCTGCTTGACGCATGCGGCTCGTCCGGCTCGGGCGCCAACCCGGCGCCGACCAAGCGGCCCCCAATCGGCAAGGAACCAGGCACCCTGTCGATTCTGGAGTGGGGTGGCTACGAGGCAGCGGGGACCAAGGCCCAGAAGAGTGGCCTGGAGGCCGGGACGGACTACACCGCGAAGTTCGGCACGAGCGGGATCACCTACACCTACATCACCAATGACGATCAGGCTCTGGAGAAGGCCACCTCGGCGGGTCCGTTCGATCTGATGCACCCGTGCCACGAGAACCTGCCCGATTACGTCAGCCGGGGCCTCGTACAGCCGTTCGACACCTCGCTGATCCCGAGCTTCAAGCAGCTGAACCCCTATCTAGTCAAGCAGGGCCAGATCAACGGCAAGCAATACATGATCCCGTGGGACTGGGGTTACGGCAGCCTGACCTACCGGACTGACCACGTGTCGAACTCGGACGCGACAGGATGGGAATTGGCCTGGAACAAGAAGTACTCGGGCAAGATCTCGCTCTGGAGCGGGGCGTCCACCAACTTCGAGGTGGCGGCGCTCAAGCTCGGCTTCCCCAAGATGGACAACCTGACGACGAGCCAACTCGCCGCGGCGAAGGCCAGCCTGCTGCAGCAGAAGCCGCTGAACAAGCTCTACTGGGAAAGCGAGTACGGGCAGATGCAGCCGGACATCAAGTCGGGCACCGTCTGGATCGCTTACTCCTGGCAGGACACGCTGGTCTCAATGAAGGCCGCCGGTGTGCCGGTCGCGTTCATGAACCCTAGCCAGGGGCGGCTGTCGTGGCTGTGCGGATACGTGCTCGGCGCGAACACCAAGAACTACTACCACGCGCACGATTACGTGGAGTCATTCATCAATCACAAAGCCTGCGCCCAGATGACCAACCTATTCGCCTACGGAACGTCGAATGCGTCGGTCAAGCCATCTGAGATCAAGAACCAAACTCTGGCCAAGGCGCTCAAGCTCGGCGACCCAAGCGCGATCGCCGCATCTGACGTGCACCTGCAGGCCTGGTCACCAAACCGGGCGGCGCTCGAACTGGCCTGGCAGGAAGTTGTCGCAGCCTGATCGCCGCCGACCGGGCCAAGCCGACGCGATGACCGCTCAGGCCGGCACCGGCGGCGATTCCGCGCTTATCAAGTGGCTCAGGCCGGGCAAGGGCGCGCTTGTCCTGCCGCCGCTGCTGTTCGTCGGGGTGGTGCTTGCGCTGCCGGTGGCGTTCATCACGCTGTACAGCGTGGGGCTGCGGACGAACATCCCCGGGGTGCCGACGGCGTTCTCGCTCACCGACTGGAACGACTTCCTGGTCGGTGGCGGCAGCGCCTTCCGCGGCCGGTTCGTCTACTCCATGGAGATCGCGCTGTTCGTCTCCGTGCTGACGACCATCGCCGCCTATCCGCTGGCTTACTTCCTGTCGTTCGTCGCCCGCCGGCGCCGCTACGCGCTGCTGCTCCTGCTCCTCGCGCCGTTCTTCACCAGTTACCTGCTCCGGGTTATCGCCTGGCAGATCATCCTCAACAACAATGGCGTCGTGAACTCGCTGCTGTGGACGCTGCACCTGCGGCAACACGGCAACGCCATCTCGTGGCTGATCTACTCCAACTTCTCGGTCGCGCTGGTGCTGTTCTACACCTGGATACCCTTCGTCTCACTGCCGATCTTCGTCGTGCTCGAGAACATGGATCACCGCTTCCAGGAAGCCGCCGCCGATCTTGGCGCCAGCCGGCTTACCACGTTCTGGCGCGTCACGTTCCCGCTCAGCCTGCCGGGCGTGATCGCGGGCTTCGTATTCGTCCTCATCCCGACCACCGGCGAGTTCATTACGCCGCTGCTGGTCGGCGGCCCGAACAACCAGCTGTTCGGCAACTCCATCCAGGCCTTCTTCGGAGACACGCCCAACTGGAACTACGGATCGGTGCTCGCGATCGCGCTCGTCGCGGTCGTCATCGTGCTGACCCTGGTGTTCGGCCGGTTCCTGCAGACCGACCTGCG
>DASWGE010000331.1:0-4537 GCA_036393895.1 Streptosporangiaceae bacterium
AGCCGGCCAGGGCTGGGTAGGCTGCCAACCCGTGAGCACCCCGCGATCGCTGCGAATACCGAGCCAGGTGAGGCCCCGGATCGTGGCGACGTCGCGCGGGCCGTTCGCCGCCCTCAGCGCGCAGCCCGCCAGCGGAGTCAGCGAACGCCAGCCAGCGCTGCTCGTCCCCGGTTACACCGGAAGCAAGGAAGATTTCCTGGCGATACTTGAGTCGCTGTCTGCCGCCGGCCGGTCGGTGACGGCGATCGACATGCGCGGCCAGTATCAGTCAGGCCCGGCCGCGAGCAGGACCGGCTATGAGATCGACGAGCTGGCCGCTGACCTCATCGCGGTGGCAGCCGCCATCGCCCGGGACGCCGAGCGGGTGCACCTACTAGGGCATTCCTTTGGCGGCCTCATCGCCCGGCAGGCGATACTCGCCAAGCCCACCGTCTTCGGATCGGTGACCCTGCTGGGTTCAGGTCCAGGCACCATCGGCGGCATGCGCGCGCAGACGCTGCGGGATCTACTGGATTTCCTCGCACCGGCCGGCACTGACATCGAGCTGCTCGGGCCCATGATCGGCCAGGTCTGGCATGGCCAGCTGAGGCCGCAGGCCGAGGCAGACGGCACTCCCGGCGAAATCATCGACTTCCTGGCCGAGCGAGCGCTGCTCAGCTGTCCTCTGGGCCTTGCCGAGATGGCCAGGCACCTGCTCAACTGCCCGGACCGCACGGCAGATCTGGCCGCACTCGAGCAACTGCCGAAGCTGGTCAGCTACGGGGAGAACGACGATGCCTGGCCACCCGAGGTTCAGGACGTAATGGCCAAGCGGCTGGGCGCCGAGCGTATCTGCATTCCCGCCGCCGCACACTCCCCGGCGGTCGAGGCGCCGGAGACCACCGCTGCGATGCTCACCACGTTCTGGAACCGCGCCGAGTCGGCCGCCTGACCAGCGACGGCACTATCGCGGATGCCTGTCAGTCATATTGCTGAGGGACATCCACGATCTGGGGGAAGTGCGGAGCGAGCGGGTCCTCGGCCGCCAGCCCGTCCCATGGCCTCCGCAGCGCGGAGGCATCTCGGCCTTCTGGGCATTGCGCCCTGAAGTCGCACCAGCCGCACCAGCTGCCAGGGGTTGGCGGGAAGACCTCGTCGCCCCGACCGGACCCGGGCTCGGCGCGGAACCGCCCATCTGCCGCCGAGCACTCGCCGGCGATGTCCTCGGCCCGGCGCAACTGGCGTTCGAGCGAGGTGGTGCTGTGCTCCCAGCGCACCACCTCACCGGTCGGCAGGTGGTGCAGTTCCACCGCACTGCACGGCCTGCGCAGCACGTGCCCGGCGGCGTGTGCATAGAGGGCCAGCGCCAGTGACGAGCGCGCGTCGTCGGTTGACAGCCGGCCCCGGCCGGTCTTGTAGTCGACCACCACGAGCTCTCGCTGGGCGGGACCAGGCTCCCGCAGAGCGGCGACGGCCCCCGCCGGCCGGTCATCCAGCCGGTCGATCCGCCCGGATATCGCGATCAGGTCAGTCTTCGCGGCCACCGTCCGCTCAACGCCGGCCGGCTCGCAGGCCGGGTCGAGCTTGGCCACGTACCGCTCAACCATGGTCTTTGACCGGCGCAGGTACTCCGCCGACTGGGCGTCGTCGGCGAATCCCTCGGTGATCCAGCCGCGCTCGAGCAGCCCGGCGGCCGCCGCGGGAGTCCGCTCCGCCCGCTTCAGCCGCCACCATCCGGCGAGCGCATTATGCACGCTGGCGCCCAGGCTGTTGTGCGCCCACGGCGGCCCCTTCGGTGGCGGGGGGCGATCCAGATAGGTCATGCGGTATCGCCGCGGACAGTCCAGCCAGGCTCGCAGCCGGCTGGGTGTGCACGGATAGAGCCGACGCGGCATGCCCTCGAATCCAATCTGCTGCACCATGTCATCCTGTCTCTTTTTTGGCGAAACGGGACGCCCGTGGTAACCGCGTCAGCGGGCGCGCCCGGCGAGCAGCAGCCTTAGTCCGTGGGCTCGTCGATCAGCCCTTCTGGGCCGGCTGACACCCACGAGTCGAACCGCCGCTCAGCGATCGCTACCGTCGTCTCCTCGCCATGCCCGGCCAGGATCCTTGTCTCAGCGTCCAGCGTAAGGACGCTCGCGCCGATCGAGCTCACCTGGCGCGGGAAGTCGTCGAAATAGCCTTGATGCGGGACAGGGCCGCCGCCGCTGACGACGTCACCGGAGAACAGCACGCCGAGCTCCCCGCAGTACAGGCAGATTGCTCCGGGACTGTGGCCTGGCGCGTGGATCACTTCGAGCGTGACGTCAGCAACCTCGAAAATGCCGCCTTCCTCGACGTAGATGTCGGGTTCGATGCCCTCATGCGCCTCGCGCCAGGCCAGCCGGTCCGCGTTGTGCAACGCGACCGGGGCCGCATCGCGGCTGGCGACGTCGAACGCGGCCGCGACATGCCTGCCATGCCCGTGCGTGCAGATCACGGCGAGCACCTCCCGCTGCCCGACGACGGGCATGACGGAGTCGGCCGACTCGCCGGGATCGATGACGATCACCTCGTCGTCATCACCGACGATCCAGGTGTTGACAGCGCCGGCCACCCGGTCGATCCTCGCCTGCATCGCGCCCTGCCTTCCCGCTGACTGGTAGCGCGCGGGGCACGTCCTGCGCCGCGCCGCTACCCGCCGAGCAACGGCTAACTAGAGGCCGATCCGGATCAGCGTCCGGACCGCGTCAACGATGAGCTGCACCGCGATCGCCGAGAGCAGCAGCCCGGCGATCCTCGTGAGCAACTCGACGCCGCTGCCGCGCAGCAGCCGCAGAATAACTCCAGAGAAGCGCATGGCCAGCCAGAGCGCGGCGACGACTGCGACAATAGCGGCACCGAACGCGACTGCGCCGCCAACCGAGCCGATGCGCTGCACGAAAAGCATGGTGGCTACGATCGCGCCTGGCCCGGCAAGCAGCGGAGTGCCGAGCGGCACGAACGCCACGTTAGCCCTAGCCCGTTCAAGCTCAGCCGGGTCTGCCTTGCCGGTCAGCAGCTCGAGCGCCACGAGCAGGAGCAGCAGGCCGCCGGCGGCCTGCAGAGAGGGCAGCTGGACGCCGAGGTAGGCGAGGATCTGCCGGCCGAACACCGCGAATACGACGATCACGCCGAGCGCGACCACCGCAGCCTGCCAGGCCAGCCTCTTGCGCTGCGTCGCGCTGTGGTCGGCCGTCATCGCGATGAAGACGGGCACGATACCCGGCGGGTCGGTGATCACCAGGAGCGTAACGAAGACCTCCCAGAAAAACTTCACCTCGGAAAACAGTGGAGTCACCCCGTGATCACCGCTGCTCCAGTCGCTCGCTTGAGCAGGGCGTCGAGGTTTTCTTGGGCGGTGGCCTCGCAGCCAATCCGGTCGCCGGTCAGCGCTCCATGATCGTCGCTGCCCCCCGTCGCGACCAGACCGAGCTTGCGGGCAACAGTCAGCAGCTCGTCCCGTTGCGCAGGATCATGATCAGGATGGGCGACCTCGACGCCGTCCAGCCCGGCCAGCGCCAGTTCCGAGATGAGGTCTTCGGGCACTACCCAGCCGCGGGTCACCGCGAACGGGTGCGCGAGCACGGTGACCCCGCCGGCGGCGTGGACCAGCCTGATCGCTTCGGCCGGGTCGAGCGCGTACCTGCGGACGTGCGCGCGGCCGCCCGGCCCGATCCACGGAGGAGTGAACGCCTCATCGATCGAGCCGACCACACCGGCTTCGATCATTGCCCGTGCGATGTGCGGACGGCCGATCACGCCGCCGCCGGCGATCCGGGTTACTTGTTCCCAGCTCACATCAGCGCCGAGTTCGTTCAGCTTCGCGATCATGGCCTTAGCGCGCTCGACCCGGCTGGCCCTGATCGCACGGGTCTGCGCCGCTAGCTCCTCATAGGCGGGGTCGAACAGGTAGCCGAGCAGGTGCACGCTGTGCCCTTCTCGCCGGCATGACAGCTCCATGCCGCCGATCAGGGCCAGCCCGTGCGGCAGTGCCGCCGCGGCCTCGGTGATTCCGGCGACGGTGTCATGGTCGGTGAGCGCGAAGGCGTCGAGCCCCGCCGCTGCGGCGCGCGCCGCCACCTCGGCAGGCGGCCTCGTGCCGTCCGAGGCAGAACTGTGGCAGTGCAGATCCGCGCGCACTACCACCATCTGGCCGACTTTAGCCGATTTCCCCCGGCAGCCGCGGTGACCGCGCGCCGAACGGCAGATCGAGTTCCTGGCCGGGATCGCGCAGATCGAGCAGCCGCATCGGCTCGACGAGGAGCGTGCCAGCCGTATCCGGCCAGAGCAGGATCCAGAGCCAGCTGCCCATGACCTCGCCGGCAAAAACGGCCCGGTCCGGCGCGTCCACATGCCAGAGCTGGAATTCATGATTGCCGAACTGGACCTGCGCATGCGGCGAACAGTCAGGGAAGCCGTCGCCGGGATCCGGGCCCTCCAGGCCAGCGCAGTAGGCCCCTAGCCCGACCCCCAGTTCCTCGCTGATCAGCAGCATCTCGCCGGGACCGCCGACCGGGTTGGGGCCTGACAATGCCAC
>DASWGE010000332.1:0-3364 GCA_036393895.1 Streptosporangiaceae bacterium
GCCGCCGGCGGGCCGGGATGACCGCAGCCCGGTGATCGCATCCGGACTAGCCGACCTGAGGATGCGAGAACCTGCCAAAACGGGGAAGGTTTCAATAGTCAGCCGCCGAGCGCAGATGGCAGGTGAAACCAGGTGCAAACCGCTGACGCCGACCCGGCTGACGCGCTAGTGATCTTCGGTGTGACGGGCGATCTGGCCCGGCGCATGACATTCCGCGCGCTCTACCGACTTGAGGCCAGGGGCCTGCTGCGCGTGCCGGTCATCGGTATCGCTCGCGACGATTGGAATACCGCAACACTGCGTGAGCATGTGCGCCAGGCGATCGAGGCCAGCGGTGTGCCTGTGCGCGCGGCAGCACTGAATTCGCTCCTTTCGAGGTTCATCTACGTGCAAGGAGACGTATCCGACCCAGCGACTTTTGACCGTCTCGCGGCCGCGCTGGGGCCCAGCCGCCGCCCGCTGTTCTACCTTGCGGTACCGCCATGGCTGTTCGCCCCGACGGTCCGATCGCTTGGCAAGGCTGGTTTGCTCGAGGACGCTCGTGTGGCGGTGGAGAAGCCGTTCGGGCATGACTTGCCCTCAGCCCGTGAACTTGAGCGCGAGCTGCACGAATACCTGCCCGATGACCGGTTGCTGCTCGTTGATCACTTCCTGGGCAAGGAACCGGTGATGGATATCCAGTTCCTCCGGTTCGCCAACGAGATGCTCGAACCGGTGTGGAACCGCCATCATGTCTGGTGCGTACAGATCACGATGGCCGAGGAGATCGGAGTCGAAGGACGAGGTGCGACCTACGACAGCCTCGGTGCTCTGCGCGACGTGCTACAGAACCACCTCCTGCAGATGGCCGCCCTGGTGGCGATGGAGCCCGCGGTGGACGCCAGTGCCGATGCGTTCAGGGACAAGAAGGCTGATGTCTTCCGTTCGATGCCTGCCGCCGACCCTGCTCGGTGCGTGCGCGGTCAGTACGACGGGTATCGCGGGATTCCCGGAGTGGCGCCTGACTCGACTACGGAGACTTTCGTGGCGGTCCGTTTCGACATCGAGAACTGGCGGTGGGCCGGAGTGCCGTTCTTCATCAGGACGGGGAAAGCGCTGGCGCGCCGGGCTACCGAGGTCAGGGTTTTCTTCCGCAGGCCGCCGCGGCTTGCGTTCGTGCCGGCCCCGCCGCGGCCCGAGCCGAACCAGGTAGTCCTGCGGGTCGATCCCGAACCGGGGCTGCGGGTCGTCGTGCAGTCAAAGGCGCCGGAAAAGGGTACGTGCCAACCGGTTCACCTCGATTTGCGGTTCGCTGATGAGCTCGGCACCCCGCCCGATCCATACGAGCGGCTGCTCGACGCCGCGTTGCGCGGCGACCACCGGCTTTTCGCTCGGCACGACTGCGCTGAGCAGACCTGGCGAATCATCCAGCCGCTGCTTGACGCGCCGCCGCCGGTCGAGGGTTACCCTAAGGGCTCATTTGGACCCCCGGGCGCGAACATGATCGTCCGCAGTTATCCGCCATGGCATCGGCCGTGGCTGCCGGACGACGCGTGCGGGAAACCGAACTGAGCCAAGTCAGATGGCATCCTTGCGCTGCAGGTAGTGCATGGCCACCCAGCCGACCGGCACCGGCAGCCAGAACGTGACCAGCCGGAAGAGCAGGGCGGCGCTGACTGGCTTCGGTCCGGCCATCCCGGCCGCAGCGAGCCCTGCTGACAGTGCGGCCTCCACTGTCCCCAGGCCTCTTGGCGTCGGGACAGCGGAGGCAATCGCGCTGCTCGTGAGGTAGACCACGGCCACGGCGGCCAGCGCGACCGAGCCGCCGAGCGCCCGGACGCAGGCGTCGAAGCACCCGATGTAAGCCGACGTCACCAGCAGGGCACCACCGATGCCCTCGGCCAGCTTCAGCGGCCGCTGCGCGATGTCAAGCAAACGCGGGATCACCCGCCTCAGCACCGGCACCAGCCACGAGCGCAGGAACTCCCGGCCGGCCGGGACGACCGCCGAGATGAGCAGGCACGCCGCAGCGGCGGCCAGCGCGATCCACACCCAGGTCGGCGGCAGAAGCGATCCCCTGCCGCTCGTACCGGCCAGGGCCGCGAATGTCAGCAGTATGACCGCGTGCGCGACAAACGCGACCACCTGAGAGACGCCGACGCTCGATACCGCATCCGCGGCGCTGACTCCGGCCTTGCGCAGAAAGCGGATGTTCAACGCCGCCACGCCCACGCCGGTGCCCGGACAGGCCAGCGACCGTGACGTAGGCAGCCAGGCCGGCCAGATACCAGTCGAGCAGCTGCGCCGGATGCCCGGATCGGCGCGCGGACAGCGTCAGCGCGTCGTATAGCGGTGCCGCTGCGGGCTGGCGGAGCAGCACATTGCAGCCCACCGCGGCGGCGACCGCCAGGGCTCCGGCGCCGACCGCCTCGACCAGCCGTCGCTGCTGACGGCTTGCCACCATCCGGACGGCTAGCGCCAGCGGGAGGATGAACAAGGCCATGTGAGCGAGGACGCCGAGCAGGCCAAGTATCCCGGCGAGAAGTTTCCTGTTGGCGAGCTGGCTGGCGCCCACGATATTCGTTTCGACATCGGCCACCGTCGCCCTGGCCAGCAACCCGATGCCAGGCAGCAGAACGATTTCGACGCACTCGACGACGCAGCGCAGCCCGTCAGCCGGCTGCCGCATGCGTCCTTCCTCGCGATCTTCGGTCCGCGGCGCGGTCCCGTTGACGGCGCGGGCGCTGCCTGCCAGCCGATCCCGATCCTGCCCGGTCACGATCCGGCCCGTCGCCGCGGCTACAGGCCAGTCCTGGTCAGCTCCTGGGCTTCCACGCTGAGTTGAATACCAGGCCGTACTCCTCGACCGCCCGGATCACGCAGCCCGTCGAGCCGACCGCATCGACCCGGACCGCCGCCGCGACGCTACGGCTCGCGGCCAGAGCCTCGTGGCTGCGCCAGATGGTCTCGCTGATCAAATGCCCCCTGGTCCTGTCAGCGAGCAGCAGCGCTCCGCAGAATCCCTCGGTATCTGCGAGCCAGGGGACCGCGGTGTCCGCGTAGACCTGCTCGGCGTCGTCGACTCCCGACGGCTCGACATCCATCCGCGTCAGCCGGAGCCCCGCGCCCTCGCTCATCGGTGCCTCGCGCTCGAAGATCGGCAGCTGGTACCGCTCGACTGAAACCGTTCCCGAAGCGCGCCGGACTGCCTCGCGACGGCTAGGGGAGACCGCGTGCTCACTGACCCGCATGGCGTCGCCAGACACCCAGAACGACTCGAGCACGGCCACGCCGAGTTCTGGGTTCGCGTAGAGCGCCAAGCCCAGGTTGCCGGGCTGGCTCTCTGCTCTCGGCCGAGCCTCAGCCTGGATGAACTTGATCGCGT
>DASWGE010000333.1:0-14427 GCA_036393895.1 Streptosporangiaceae bacterium
ACACTTCCTGGCCAGCGGGGCGCGGGATCGGCAGCACGCTGCCGCGCCGCTGGCCGTGCCTGGCAGCCAGGCAGGTCCGCCGGGAGACGTGTGATTTCACGTCAGCGGCGAAGGCGGCAAGGGCCGATCGAGCCAGGCGCACCGCACCATCGGGGTGGCGGCATGCCCCTCGGCCGTTGACCATCCAGAGCCGCCGGTCAAGCCGGTCAAGCAGCGGGCCTTTCGGGCGCCCGCTGGCGAGCTGGCCGAAGTCGTCGGCGATCGCGGGGAGCCCGAACATGCACGGCCCGCACTGGCCGGCCCCCTGATCGGCCAGCCAGGCCAGTACCCGCGCAGTCTCGGCCAGGCCACAGGCATCCGGCGGCAGGACGACGAGCACTCCGGCCCCTGGCGAGGCGCCGGCCGGCCGCAGCGCGGCCGGGGCCAGCGGCAGGCTGGCGAGATCGGCAATGTCATGCCAGGTACCGAAGTAGCCGCCGACCAGGAGGTGGGCGGAATCGGGCCGGGCTCCGCTCATGGCGAGCACATCGCCGACCGCCGTGCCGACCTCGATCTCGTAGACACCCGGTGCTTCGACCGCCCCGGACACCGTGGTCAGCATCGTCCCCGGCGCGTCCGCCAGGCCGGCCTGCCGGTACCAGGCGGGACCGAACCGCGCGATGAGGGCGATGTGCGCGAGCGTCTCGACATTGTCGAGTAGCGTCGGACGCTGGCCGACCCCCCGCTCGAACGGTCTCGGCGGCACGGCCGTCGGCCGGGCGTCGCCGCCGTTCAGCCAAGCCGCAAGCGCCGTCTCCTCGCTGGACACATACTGATGCGGCAGGCCGTGTACGTCGATCCTGATCCGGTCCGCGTACGCCTGCTCGCGCTCGACTACCGCGTCAAGCAGCGCAGCGATCAGCGTGTCCCTGCTGCGCGGCAGGCAGACGTGGACGACACCGGCCCCGATCGCCGTTGCGGCGAGCACCGCGCCGTCGAGTACCAGGTGCGGGGCGTGAGCCAGCAGCGCCTTATCCTTCTCGCTGGCTGGCTCGCTCTCCATGCCGTTCGCCACCACGACGGCCGGGCCGCGCCGCGATGCCACCGCGCGCATCTTAATTCCCGTCGGGAATCCGGCACCGCCCCGCCCGGTCAGCCCGGCCCGCGTGACGGCGTCTATCAGCGCCTCGTGCCGGCCGGTGCCTGGCTCGGGCAGCGGGCCGTATCTGTCCAGGTGCGTCTCGAGCCCGTCCGGCTGACCGGAGGCCTGCCAGCCTGAGGTAAGCCTGCTAGTCAGGCCGAGATGGCTGGATCGGTGCTGGCCCCCGGACATCGCGCGCACCGACCCGATACGGACAGGATGTGCCACCGTTACTCCCCGCTCGTGGCCAGCAGACTGACCGTTCCGGTCACCGCTGAGCCGCTGATCGTTAGCTTGAACTGCGCCCGTTTTCGCCACGAGCGGCCGGACGCAGCAGATACGTCCGCTATCAGCTGCTGGCCAGCGAGCTGTACCACCGGTCCCGAGAGGCCCCCCGCTCCCGGGCGGCCTATCCGCACCGTCCCGCTTGAGAGCGCCACGCCTCCGCCTGAGGGCGTGCCGCGCAGGACGATGACGAAGCGCTGAGCCGGGGGCCCGGAGATCCGGCCGGCGATGGTGATCGTTCGCTCGTTTGCTCCTGGGCCGCTCGCTACCGACAGGCGGCCGCGGAACGGGGAGTTCACTAGGCTCGGTGGCTGACCGCCGGCCGAGCGTCCAGCCGTGCCCAGGCTCTGGCTGCCGAGCAGCCTGGCCGGGGTACCGGCCCGTCTGGCCCAGCCGGGCTGCAGCGGCCCGGCCACTACGAAGACCGCGGTCAGCACGGGCGCCAATCCCAAGGTTGCCAACCCGGCAGCGCGGGTCAGCGGACTGCCGGTGAGAGACAGCCGCCACCAGACCGCCCAGCCGACCGCGGCGACGCAGCCGACATTGATGGCGAGCACCCATGCCAGCCTGGTGTCGGTGCCGGTGCCGAGGCCATGCCAGAGCGCGATCGGCCAGCTCGCGTAAACGAGCAGGTGCACCGCCTGCCAGGCGCGGTGACTGAGGCGGTCCCTGAGCAGACTGGTGATAATGATGGCGAGCAGCAGGTCGAAGCTCACGGCGCCCAGGCTGAGCCAGAGCGGCCGGTACGCGGAGCTGCCAGGGATAAACACGGCGACTACGCCGATCGAGGCGAACGGGTCAAGGACGGTCGTGATTACGTGCACGCCGACTAGGGCGACCGAGGTGAGCGCAAGGCTCCGGTGCAGGCTGGCGGTGACGATGCGGGGCCAGCGCTCTGATGCGGCCCGCGCGGTCCCGAGCACGCCGAGCATTACTGTGCCGGTGAGCAGCACGAGCGAGATGATGCCGGTAGCCCGCGTGACGTACCAAAGCAGCGCGGAGCCGCCCATGAGCGGCGCGCTCAGGGCGTGGCCCGTGATCATGACGCCTGGCAAACCGGACTGGCCGCCACGGATTGGTTGCCGGTGGTCATGATCCGCCCGATGACACGACGGGCGGCGCGGCTGAATTGCCCGGCGCCTGCCGCGGTGGCGCGAGCTTGCGGTGCTGACCAGCCGAGCCGGAACTCCCGCCCGAACCCGTGGCCCGGCCGGAATTCTGGCCCGAACCTGCGCCGGAGCTCCGCGTGGCTCCCGAGCTTGCCGCGTGTCCGGGCAGCGCGAACCCAAGCGCGGCGGCGAGCCCGACGCTCGCGGCCGTCGCTCCGCCCGCGATCCAGATGGACAGCCTGCGAGTGCGCGCGAGATGCTCATCCCGGCGCGTGATCGCGTTCTCATGTGGCCAGCGCACCAGTAGGTCATCCTTTCGGGCAGGGTTCCGGGGGTCCCCCGGGCCAGCACCTTGGCGTAGCACACACAGCCTGCCTGACCGGGAGTGGAGAACCAGTTCAGGAATTCCTCAGAGTTGCCAAAGATCGCGATCTGCGACGAGCAGTGCGCCTGGCCTTCTGGCCGCCCTGTCCCTGGGCGCCGCGGGCAGATCGAGCCGCACGGTGAGCCCGCCGCCGTTGGTATCTCCCAGCTCGGCGGCCCCCCCGTCGGCTGTGACCAGGCGGTGCACGATGGCCAGCCCGAGCCCGGTGCCGCCAGGGGTGGCTGATACGAAGCGCCGGAAGGCCGCTTGCCGCTGCTGCTCGCTCATGCCGGGACCGTCGTCGGCGACCACAATCTGGATCCGGGTCGCCGCCATGGCGGCGGTCACCCGGATGTGGCCGCCTACCGGGACCGCCTCTAGCGAATTCGCCAGCAGATTGTCGAGTATCTGCTCGAGATGGCCTTCGCGCATCCTGGCGGTCAGCGGCTCGGTGGCCGATGCGCTGATCTGAACCGCCTTCTCCTCGGCCGCTAGTCGCCAGGCAGCCGACCGATCCTTGATCACCCGTTCAACTTGGACCGGTACGGGAGCAGCCGTCACGTTCTCCGCCCGGGCGACGGCGAGCAGGCCGTCGACCATTCTCGACAGCCTGGCGACCTCGCCCTGCGCACCCGCCAGCTCATCGGCAAGCTCGGCGGGGGCCTGCAGGGCGAGCACGTCGAGGCGGAGCCGCAGGGCCGCGAGCGGCGTGCGCAGCTGGTGTGAGACATCTGCCATCATCGCCTGATGCCCGCTGACCAGGGCTTCCAGGCGGGCGGCCATCCGATTGAAGTTCGTGGCCAGCGTGCGCACCTCCTGCGGGCCTGCCGTGGCGGGCGCGCTGGCGGTAAAGTCGCCGTCGCCGAGATGCTGCGCCGCGGCCTCAAGCGAGCCGAGCGGCCGGCTCACCCAGCGGGCGAGCGCGGTCGCGATGAAGGCGGCGGCGAGCAATGCGATCGCCGACACGGCCCCGAGCCAGGTCCACAGCACGGCGAGCCGGTGCTCGAGCGGCTCGGTGGACCTGGACAGCAGGACGCTGCCAAGGCGGACGGTGCCCGAATCCTTGGTGACGGGCATCAACACCGTCTGCCGTTCGGCGCCCGTGTAGATCCGCGTGTCCGCGCCGGCACCCTTGCGTGTAGTCAGGGCCGGCGTGACGCCAGGCACATTCCGGTCGCCCGCTACCCGCCGGCCCGCCGAGTCGTAGACAGTCACCAGGTCGCCGCGGCCTCGCAGTCCCGCGACCGCCCTGGCCAGCGGCGCTCCGGTGGCATGATCGCCGAGGAATTCCTCGGCGACGCTGGACACCGTCGCGGCCGTGGCCACCGTGTCGTCGCGGAAATCATGCGTGTGCTGGCTTGCGGTCAGCAGCCCGAGCGGCACGGCTGCCACCCCAAGCAGCACAGTGACGAGCGCGATGACTACCAGCGCGATCCTGCGCGCCATCAGACCTCGCCGAGGCGGAACCCGCGGCCGTAGACGGTCTCGATCAGGCCGGGCACCGCGAGCTTGCGGCGCAACGCGGCAACGTGGACGTCGAGCACCTTGCTCGGCCCGTACCAGTGCGAATCCCAGGCTGACTCGAGCACCTCGTGCCGGGCAACGACCCGGCCAGGGTCAAGGGCGAGGCACTCGAGTATGTCGAATTCCTTGGGTGTCAGAGCCACCTCCTGCTCGTTCACCGTGACCTTCCTGGTGCGCAGGTCCACGGTCAGCGGACCGTGCCTGATCAGCTCGCCGCCCGGCCGGACGCGACGGAGCACGGCACGCATTCTGGCTTGCAACTCGGCCAGCCCGAAGGGCTTGACAAGGTAGTCGTCCGCCCCAGCGTCGAGCGCGTTGACCCGGTCATTCTCCTCTCCGTACGCGGTCACGACGATGATCGCGACGGAGGACCGCTCGCGAAGCTTCCGGCAGACAGTCACGCCATCGACGTCCGGTAGCTCTAGGTCAAGCAGGACGACGTCCGGGACGCTGTGCGCGAGCGCATTAGCGCCCGTGGTCACATGCTCGACCCGGTAGCCGCCCCTGGTCAGGCCGCGTACGAGCTGGGTCGCGATCCCCTCGTCGTCCTCGACGACGAGTACCTCAGGACCTGAACCTGACGCGGCCGGTTCGGGCGCCGTAGTTGGTGCTGTCATGGCACCGAGGTTAGGTCAGGAAGGAGACTGCGTGCGGGCCTTACTCTGCGGGACCGCCGGCCGGGGGCCGCGGCATTCTGACGGCGTTCTGCAGGCCGAAGCCCCAGTTGAGCAACCGTGCGGCATCGGTGAACGTCGCGCCCGTCTTACTCGGCGCGCTGTCCAGCACCACCCCGATCAGGACCCGCTTGTTGTGTGTGGCCTCGAACAGCAGGCATTCGCCTGCCGATGGCGTCCAGCCGGTCTTGATCCCGATCGCACCGGGGTAGCGGCCAAGCAGCAGGTTCGTGTTCTGCCAGAGGTAGCGGTGGTGGTGCGGACCGGCGTGCAGCAGGTACCGCCGGCGGGCGACTATGTCGCTGATGACCAGCTGCTTCATCGCCGCCTCGCCGAGCAGCAGCAGGTTCCTCGGCGTTGAGTGATCGTGCAGCGACAGCCCGACGAAGGTGGCGAAGTGCGTGCCGACCAGGTGGAGCCTGCGCGCGGTGGTGTTCATCTTCCGCACGAAGGCTTGCCGTCCGGGTCCGAAGCTGCTGGCCAGGGCGAACGCCGCGTCGGCGCCTGAGGGCAGCAGCATGGCGTAGAGCAGCTGCCTGGCGGTGAGCACGTCTCCCGGGCGCAGGCCCGCGCTGGTGGCGCCGTGCTCGCGGGCGTACTCGACGTCGGCGGCGGTGATCTTGATGCGCCTGCCGAGACGGCGCGCTTGTACGACCACCAACGCGGTCATCACCTTGGTGATGCTGGCGATCGGGCGCGGGCTGTACTGTCGGCGCCCCCACAGCTGCTTGCCGGTAGTCCCGTCCGCCAGCTCGGCGGCGTACGCGGCGATGGAGCGCGGCGGATGGAGGAGGGAGGTCGCGGCCCTGGCCGATGCGGTCGCGGCCCTGGCCGGTGCGAGCGCGAACGTTCCCGTCACTGCGGCGACGGCGATGCTGGCCGCCACCGTGCTGGCGGCGCGAAACCGACGTGAACGGGACATGGCTCTCCTGGGGGAAGTCTGGAGCCTGGCTGCCGGGCCCCCGGGTGGTGCCGGGGAGGCTCGGACCATGCTGGCATGGTCCTACCACCCGGTCGGCAGCGGCATCCCTTCGGTGTAGCCTGCCGCGCTCTGGGTGCCAACGACCGCGAGCTCGTGCAGCTCGGTGAGGTTGGCCGCGCCAGCGTACGAGCACGCGCTGCGCAGCCCGGCGATGATCGCGTCGATCAGATCCTCGACCCCAGGTCGAAGCGGGTCCAGGTACATCCGCGAGCTCGAGATGCCCTCGTCGAACAGCTCCTTGCGGGCACGCTCGAACGGCGAGTCAGCCGCGGTCCGCAGCCGGACGGCCCTGGCCGAGGCCATGCCGAAGCTCTCTTTGTAGTGCTTGCCTTCGGGGTCGCGGTAGACATCTCCGGGCGACTCGCAGGTGCCTGCGAACCACGAGCCGATCATCACGCTCGACGCTCCGGCCGCGAGCGCCAGGGCGACGTCCCTCGGATACCTGACCCCGCCGTCCGCCCAGACGTGCCTGCCCAGCTTGCGAGCTTCGGCAGCGCAGTCAAGAATGGCGCTGAACTGTGGCCTTCCGACTCCCGTTCGCATCCTGGTCGTGCACATCGCGCCCGGACCGACGCCGACCTTGACGATGTCAGCGCCCGCCTCGATCAGGTCAGCGGTGCCTTCAGCCGTGACCACGTTGCCGGCCACGACCGGCACGTCGGGCGAGACCGACCGTACGGCCCGCAGGGCCCAGATCATCTTGTCCTGGTGGCCGTGCGCCGTATCCACCACAAGCAGATCGGAACCGGCATCGAGTAGCTGCTTGGCGCGGGTCGCGACGTCGCCGTTGATGCCCAGTGCAGTCCCGAGCCTGAGCCTGCCGAGCGCATCAGCGGCCGGGGTGTAGATGGTTGCCCGGAGCGCCCCGGTCCTGGTGAGAATGCCGACGCAGCGCCCGTCGGGTCCCACGACCGGCGCCAGTTTGTGGCGGCCAGCCTGGAGCAGGCCGAATGCCCGCTCGGGGTCGACCCCGGCCGGCAGCGTGAGCAGGTCCTTCGACATCACCTGCCGCAGCTGGGTGAACCTGTCCACGCCGGTGCAGTCGGCCTCTGTAACGACCCCGACCGGCCGGCCGTCGGCGATCACGACGATGCCGCCGTGCGCGCGCTTGGGCAGCAGGCTGAGTGCGTGCCCGGTCGTCGCTTCCTGGCCCAGCGTCAGCGGGGTGTCGTAGACCAGGTCGCGGCTCTTGATCCAGGCGATCACCTCGGCGACCACGTCGACCGGTATGTCCTGCGGGAGCACGGCGAGCCCGCCGCGCCGGGCGACGGTCTCGGCCATCCGGCGTCCGGCGACGGCCGTCATGTTGGACACCACGATCGGGATCGTGGTGCCGCTGCCGTCCGCCGGCGCTAGGCCGACGTCGTTCCTCGAGGTCACCGCCGACCGGTTGGGCACCAGGAAGACGTCGCTGTAGGTGAGGTCATGAGTGGGCGGAGTGAGGAAACGCACCTAGCGATTCTGCCCCCATGACCCGACCATCCACGCCAGGACGCGGCGTCAGGCGGGCGGGAATGCAGTCCGCCTGCCGGGCGGCAGGCGCTATGAGCCGAGCACCTGCCGGAGATAGGCGTTACCAAACCTGCGGTCTGGATCGAGCTTGTCCCGCAGCTCAAGGAAGTCGGCGAATCTTGGGTATACGCCGCTCAGGTACTCGGCATCCCTAGTGTGCATCTTGCCCCAGTGCGGCCGTCCGCCTACGGCCGTCATGATCGCCTCGGTGTCGCGGAAATACTCCTCATGCGGCGAGGGGTGGTACACGTGGAACGCGATGTAGGCGCTGTCCCGGCCGCTGGCGGTGGAGAGCCACAGCTCGTCCGCGGGCGTTACGCGGACCTCGATCGGGAAACTGATCAGCCAGTCCTTGCGGTCGAACAGGGCGCGCACCTCGCCGAGCACGTCGGCCAGATGTTCCCTCGGGATCGCGTATTCCTGCTCCTTGAACCGGACCCGGCGCGGGCTGGTGAACACCTTGTACGCAGCGTCGGTATACGTGCGGGCGCTTAGTGCGCGGCTGGCGAGCGAGTTCACCGTCGCGATCGCGCGCGGCGCCAGATAGCCGAGACGGCAGGTCGCGCCAAATAGCGAGTTCGACAGGAACTCATCGTCCAGCCAGTATCGCCAGCGGGGCAGCGGCTCCGCCGGCCCTGGTGAGCGGTTGTTGCGCTTGGTGAGGCAGCCTTCGCTATGCGGGAACCAGAAGAACTCGAAGTGCTCGTTCTCGCTGATCAGCTCCGGTAGCCGGGAGATCAGCTCGGACCATCGCATCGGCTCTTCCCGCGCCGTGAGCAGGAACAGCGGACCGGCCAGGAAAGTGACCGCGGTCAGCACGCCGAGCGCGCCGAGGCCTACCCGCGCGGCGTCGAACAGCCCGGATTGCCGGTCGTCGGCCGAGCACGTCACGATGCTGCCGTCGGCGAGCACCATCTCGAGGCCAGCGACCTGCGCGGCCATGCTGCCACTGGCCCGCCCGGTGCCGTGCGTACCCGTCTGAGTGGCGCCGGCGACGGTCTGAACCTGAATGTCGCCCATATTGGTGAGCGACAGGCCGCGGGAGTAAAGCGCTTCGTTCAGCCGGTAGAGCGGACAGCCGGCTTCTGCCGTCACGAGCCCTGCCTCTGTGTCGACGGACCTGATGGCCGTGAGCCCGGCCGGGCTTAGCAGGACTCCATCCGTGCTGGCCGCTGGGGTGAACGAGTGGCCGGTGCCGGTCATCCTGATCGGCAGGCCGTCCGCCGCGGCCTTCGTCACCTCGGCGGCCACCTCGGCTGCCGACCCCGGCATCCGCACCCGGGCCGGCCTGGCCGAAACGTTGCCGGCCCAGTTGCGCCAGGAGGTTGCGTCGTGGCTTTTCATGGTGAAACACCCTCCGGGTCAGGGTAAGTCGGGTTCAGGTCGCAGCACTCAATTCTGCCTGTTGCTGCTCATTGTCGGTCCGCAGCCGGCGAAGCCCCGCAACACAGATCAGGACGCCGGCGGCACCGCAGCATGCCGCGAATGCGAAACTCCATCTCGCCCCGACGGCGTCGATGATGTGGCCGGAGAAGGCCGAACCCACAGCCACGCCAACCGAGACCGTCGAGCTCAGCCACGCCATCGCCTCGGTCGTGCGGTGCGGCGGCGCCTGCCGTTCCAGGATCGCGTAACCGGTCATCAGCGTGGGCGAGATGGCGAGCCCGGCGATGAACCCGACCGCATCGAGCACCAGCAGCCCCGGCACCGCCCAGAAGACCGATACCCCAGCGACCGTGAGCGCGGCCGTCATCGTGAACCGCCGCCCGAGCGGCGCCGTCCAGTGCCGCGACCCATACCAGAGCCCGCCGACCGCGCTTCCGAACGCGTACGTCCCGAGTATGAGGCCCGCCACCGGCCGGTGCCCGAGGTCGGTGGCGAACGCCACGGTACTGAGGTCAATGGCGGAGAACATAGCCCCGAAAAGCAGGAAGGCTGGCGCGAGCGTGACCAGGCCGGCGGCTGGCAGGCTCGGCCAGCCAACCGGGCCGAGCCGCTGCCACGGCCGGAGCCGGCGGGCGGGTGCCGGCGCTGCGACTGTGTCACGGGTCTGCTTCGGCTTCTGCTTCGGCTTCGGCTTGGGGGTCGGCTGGGTGCGGCGTTGTGCAGCGAGCAGTAGCGTGCCGACGATGCACAGCAGGCTGGCCGTGCCGATCCCTGAGGCCGGGAATAGCTGGGTGGCGAGCAGGGTCACCAGGGCCGGGCCGATTACGAAAATGAACTCGTCATTGACGGACTCAAGGGCGAATGCCGTGTGCAGCCGCTGCGCGTCACCGTCAACAAGCGTGCTCCACCTGGTTCGCACCATGGTACCGATTGAAGGCATGGATGCCCCAGCCAGCAGGCCAGTTACGAGCAGCGTCCAGAACGGTGCCCCCAGCTCGGCGAAGCTGATGAAGACCACGCTGCTGAGGGCGAAGACAGCCGCCTGCACGAAGAGCACCCGGCGCTGGCCCAGCCGGTCGGCCCGGGTCGCGATCACGGGGCTGAGTACCGCGTATCCGACCGCGCCGGCCGCTGCGACCGTTCCAGCCTCGCCGTAGTGTCCCGTCAGCAAGGCGATCAGCAGCACGGTGCCCAGCCCGTACATCGACATGGACATCCGGCCGACGAAGCCGGCCGATGAGAAGGCGAGGGCCCCGGGAGCGCGCAACAGCTCCAGGTACCGGTTCCTCTTCGCCGCGGGGTGAGGGTCGTGTTCCCGGTCGCCGCGCCGGGCCCGGACCTGCGTCATCGCTCCAACCTCCCCGCCTGACCGTATAGGGTACGACGACGTAGTTTGTCCCCGAGGGCCCGGGCAACTGCGCAGGCCCGGTATTGGTTAGGACCGCGATCGCGCGGTTAACATGGGGAATGACATGGGATCCTGGCTTGAGCGTGTCGGCCGCCGTGCCCGCCTGTCATTCTCCAAATTTGCCCTGCTAAGCGGCGGGGCCGTTCTCGCTGGCATAGCTGTCATCATCGCCCTGACCAGCGGCGGCGTGACCGCGCAGGCGGGCCAGGACAGTCAGTCCGGCCCAGTTCCCGTTGGTCGCGGCGCCCCGCAGGTCGGTCCATTGGCTGGTACCTCGGCTCCCGCGGTCACCGCCGGCGCCTTCAGCGGGATCGTCCTGCCTGATCTCCTGATCGTGATGCCCAGCGGCCTGGCGGCCAGCGACATCACCGGCCTTCGCTCGATTCCGGGCGTCAGGAAGATGATCACTTTCGACGGGGCCCAGATCACCGTGTCAGGCAAGGCGGCCAGCGTGATCGGGGTGAACCCGGATCAGTTCAGGTCATGGGTGCCGTTGCGGGCCGCGTCGGACCAGGCGCTCTGGGCGGGTCTGGCGGCCGGCGACTTCATTGCGTCGAGCCCCGCGGCCGCGCGGCTCGGCCTGTCGGGCACCGGCAGCTACTCGCTCGCGGCACGGTCTCCTGTCACTCTTCCTTACGCGGGATCGGCGTGGCTCAACATCGCGGGCGTCGACTTGCTCGTGAACCAGGCCACATCACGCAAGCTGGGTCTTGTGCGCCGGGTGGCCGCTCTGATCAGCGCGCCAGGACCAAGCATCGCCACGCTGACCGCGCAGGTGCACCGGGTGCTCGGTGCCAGCGCGAAGGTGGTCGACTTGCGCGGCCAGCGGCTGCCAGTGAGCATCACCCAGCCCGCGCAGATCACGAGCTACCTGCAGCTCTTCCAGGCATCCGCGGCGAGGTACTGCCCCCAGATGTCGTGGACGGTGCTAGCAGCCATCGGCCAGATTGAGAGCGCTGACGGGCAGAACATGGGGCCGTCAAGCGCTGGCGCGCTTGGTCCCATGCAGTTCATGCCGGCCACCTGGGCGGGGTGGGGGATCCGCGGATTCGGGCGGCCGGGCCAGCCGAACATCATGAATCCGTTTGACGCCGTACCGTCGGCGGCCAGGATGCTGTGCGCGGATGGCGCCTCGTCAGGCACCCAGGTCGGCCTGCGCCAGGCGATCTTTGCCTACAACCATGCCAGCTGGTATGTCAACGAGGTACTGGCCCTCGCGGGACGGTACGCGGCCGAGTACCACTAGTCGGCGGTCACGGTCGCCCGGCGCACCCTGGCCGACCTGATTGGATGGCGCTATGGCAACGGACGCGGCGTTCCTGCTTGTCTCCTTCGGCGGGCCAGAGGGCCCGGACGACGTCATGCCGTTCCTGCGCAACGTCACAGCCCGGCGGGATGTGCCCGAGGACAGGCTCGCGGAGGTGGCCGAGCACTACTACCGATTCGGCGGCGTCAGCCCGATCAACGAGCAGTGTCGTGATCTGGTCCGCGCAATCGGGAAGGATTTCGCGGCCAGCGGCATCGGGCTGCCCGTCTACTGGGGGAACCGCAACTGGCGGCCGTACCTGGCCGAGACGATGCAGGCAATGGCCGACGATGGCGTCAGGACCGCGATCGCGTTCGCGACCTCGGCGTACAGTTCGTTCTCAAGCTGCCGGCAATACCTCGACGACATCGCGCGGGCTCGCGCCATGGTTGGCGAGAAGGCTCCGCAGGTGACGAAGATCCCGCCCTACTACCGGCACGAGGCATTCATCGCGTCTTTCGCCGACGCCGCTGCGCAAGCCGTGGAATCGCTACCCGAGGAGCTCAGGGCCGGAGCCGAACTGGTCTTCACCGCGCACAGCATCCCGGAGTCGATGGCCGCCGCGAGCGGCCCGCGCGGGACCGCCTACCAGGCCCAGCTGGCGGAGGCGGCGGGTTTGGTCGCCGCCGGGCTCGGCAGGGCAAGCTGGCGGCTGGCCTACCAGAGCCGTAGCGGCCCGCCAGCCGTGCCCTGGCTCGGACCCGACATC
Source organism: Streptosporangiaceae bacterium (assembly GCA_036393895.1). Taxonomy (GTDB): domain Bacteria; phylum Actinomycetota; class Actinomycetes; order Streptosporangiales; family Streptosporangiaceae; genus Chersky-822. The sequence continues at coordinate 12,380 of DASWGE010000333.1, forward strand.
AACGACTGCCTTACCGACGTGGCACAGGCCGGCGCGCCGGCGGTCGTCGTGGTGCCGATCGGATTCGTCAGCGACCACATGGAGGTTCTGTTCGACCTGGACCTTGAGGCGGCGCGCACGGCGCGCGACCTTGGCTTGCCGATGGCGCGGGCCGCGACACCAGGCACGGATCCCCGGTTCGTGGCGATGATCTCCTCGCTGGTCTCGGACTTCGCCGCGAGGCGTGGCGGCCGGGGGGCCATCCCTCTCGGGTCGGATGCGGCCATGTTCTGCGGCCAGTACTGTTGCCGCGCCTGCGCCCAGGACGGTCCGTGACCGGAGCGGAGCCTGCGCGCGAAGCGCCGGCCACCGCCGATCCGCACCGCTTGCTCGGCCTGGCCATCGCGGTCGCGCGTGAGGCGGGTGACATGCTGGCCGACCAACACGGCAGACCGGCCGTGGTCGGGACAAAGAGCAGCCCGACCGATGTCGTCACCGAGATGGATCAGGCCGCCGAGCGACTGATCAGGAGCCGGATACTCGCCGAGCGGCCGGACGACGCGATTCTCGGCGAGGAGGGCGGGCAGATCGGCGGAGAGGCGCCGGTCCGCTGGATCGTCGACCCGCTGGACGGCACCGTGAACTACCTGTACGGCTTGCCCGATTGGGCGGTCAGCATTGCCGCCGAGGCCGGCGGGCGGGTGGTTGCCGGAGTTGTGTGCGTGCCGCCAAGGGACGCACTATTCGGCGCTGCGGTCGGCGCCGGGGCCTGGCGATCAAGCCTGGCCGGCCTCACTCGCGCGGCATCCGGAGCGTACCGCCCAGATCCCTATGAATGGGGCGAAGCCCACCCACCTGGCAGCCAACCCCTTTCCTGCACCGCGGATGTGCCGCTTTCGCATGCCCTGATCGCTACCGGGTTTGGGTACGAGCGTGCCCGGCGGCTGGTGCAGGGTCAGGTGCTTAGCGCCGTGCTGCCGCGGGTAAGGGACATCCGGCGCAACGGAGCCTGCTCGGTCGACCTCTGCTCGGTGGCGGCCGGGAACGTGGACGGCTACTACGAGCGGGGCGTGCAGTACTGGGATGTCGCGGCGGGTACTCTGATCGCCCGCGAGGCAGGTGCCGTCGTCGGCGGGCTGGCCGGCCGGCCGGCCGGTCCAGCGATGACGATCAGCGCCGGTCCCGCGCTCTTCACCGAGTTGCATGACCTGTTGCTTGGCCTTGACGCCGAGCGGGACTCCTGACCCGCCGGCTCGCTAGATGGGCGGATGCGGTAGTTAACAGTGATCTGAGAGTAAATCAGTGCGACACGAACTGCTGCTGAGGTCGGCTACGTGTACCTAGCGACAGGACGTGACAGAATTCCCCGCCGGATTCGGGCACAACTACGGCCTCGAAAGCGTTGCACTCGCGCGACGACATTTTAACGATGGAGGAGTAAGGCCACCATGGCTACCGACTACGACAGTCCCAGGAAGACTGACGAAGAGCTGACTGAGGACAGCCTGCAGGAACTTCAGGCGCGCCGGATGGATAAGTCGTCGACGTCGATCGACCTGGACCCTGATGACGTTGCTGAGTCCCTTGAGCTGCCTGGAGCGGATCTCTCGAATGAGGAATTGTCGTTCCGGGTGATCCCGCGGCAAGCGGACGAGTTCACCTGCTCAAGCTGTTTCCTTGTGCACCACAGGAGTCAACTCGCTGAGACCCGCAAGGGTGTGCTTATTTGCCGGGAGTGCGCCGCCTAGCCGGAAATGCGCAGGACCCCGTGCGGCCGACGCCGCACCAACCGGGCGCCATTGCCGGCCGGGCGCCACACCCGGCTAGGCCCAACCCGGCCAGCGGGCGCATCCGTGGGCCCGGCGGGCGACCGTGACCCGGCGCTACTGCGCAGGCCGGTTGGGGCGCACGCCAGGCCTGACGACGGTCCAGTCGGCGACGCTCAGCGCGGCCAGATCTCGCGCTCGTCGCGCCGTGGATCATCGCGAACGCTTCCGCCGCCCGTATCGAAGACCATCACCGCGCGGCTGGCACCGTAATTCGGCCAGCCGGCATCGCCGGTCACAGCA
>DASWGE010000334.1:0-2315 GCA_036393895.1 Streptosporangiaceae bacterium
GTGCTCGTGGGCATGGCGTTCGCGGCGTTCGCCGACGCCCCGGTCGACGCCGCCGTCATCGAGGTCGGCATGGGCGGCACCTGGGACGCCACCAACGTGGCCGACGGCGCGGTCGCCGTGATCACGCCGGTCTCCATTGACCATACGGAGTACCTCGGCGATACGGTCGCGGCGATCGCGGCGGACAAGGCCGGCATCATCAAGCCGGACGCCGTCGCCGTGATCGGCCAGCAACCGGTGGACGCGGCCGCCCAATTGCTGCGCCGGGCGGCCGATGTCGGGGCGAGCGTCGCCAGGGAGGGAATCGAATTCGGCGTGCTCAGCCGCGAGCTTGCCGTCGGCGGCCAGCGGCTCGCCATCCGGGGACTGCTCGGCGAGTACCACGATCTGTTCCTGCCGTTGTTCGGCGCGCACCAGGCCGCGAACGCCGCTTGCGCTCTGGCCGCGGTCGAGGCGTTCTCCGGCGGGGCCGGGTCGCCAGACGGAGGCTCCGACGACCTGGCAGCCGGGATCGCTGGCACTCAGGCGCTCCGCGGCACGGTCGCGCTCGATGCCGATTTGGTCGCCGAGGCGTTCGCGATGATGGCCTCGCCCGGCCGACTGGAGATCGTCAGGCGCAGCCCGCTGGTACTGGTCGACTCGGCGCACAACCCGGCCGGGATGGCGGCCACTGCAGCTACGGTGGCCGAGTCGTTCGGGCCCGCCGAGGTGATCGCCGTTCTGGCCGTCAGCGCCGACAAGGACGTGGCCGGGATCCTCGATGAGCTCGAGCCGGCCGCGGCGGCGGTCGTGACCGCGCGGAACTCCTCGTCGCGGTCCATGGACCCGGAGGCACTGGCCGAGCTTGCCCGTGCTGTGTTCGGGCCGGACCGCGTGCACGCTGCCGACCGGCTAGACGACGCGATCGAGCTCGCGGTGGGCTTGGCGGACGAAGCGGCCGCCGCGATCGGCGGCCCGCTGGCCGGCCTGATGACCGGCGATGAGGACCTGGGGCAGGCTGCGGCGGGGACGGTCGTGCTGATCACGGGCTCGGTGATCACGGCTGGCGACGCGCGGCTGCTGCTGACTGGCGCGGGGCCTGACGACGGCCAGACAGGCGTGGCCCCGCGATGATGAGCGGGCCCGGATGAGCAGGCTGACCGCGACCGTCCTGGTGCTCGAAGCAGTCGTGATCGCGCTGACCATCGTGCCAGCGGTGAAGCTTCAGCATGTCGCCCCGGTGACGGCTGCGTCTGTGGCAGGCCTTGCCGTCGTGGCCGCCATCGTGCTCGCGGCGCTGGCGAGGCGGCGCCTTCCTGTGACGCTAGTTGGCGGGAGCCTGCTGCAGGCGCTGGTGATTACCTCCGGCCTTGTGCTTTCCGTTATGTACGTTCTCGGCGGAATTTTCACATTGCTCTGGGTAACCGGAATCTGGCTTGGTCATCGGGTGGAAAGCTCGTCGTAACGCCTTTGCAATTTCGGGCGGATTACTATCTATTTACCCGGCCCGATGGGGAAGGGCACGAGCACGCCGGGTAGGCTCATTTCCTGCGGATCGCCGATGCCTGCGCTGACCAGAAGTGGGCAAAATGTGCGGCTAGCCGAGGACCGAAATGCAGGGCGCGTGGGCCCGTTTTTGCGGACTACGCGGCACGACCAATCGCTGGAGCATAGGGAAGCAGATGAGCAACGCGTTGGCCTTTCTGGGCCGTGACATGGCCGTCGACCTGGGCACCGCCAACACGCTGGTGTATGTCAGAGGGCGTGGAATTGTTCTGAATGAACCATCAGTCGTCGCACTCAATACCAATACTGGACAGATAGTCGCAGTCGGTCTCGAAGCCAAGCGCATGATTGGCCGCACTCCGGGCAATATCATCGCCGTCAGGCCACTTAAAGACGGGGTAATCGCTGACTTTGACGTTACCGAGCGCATGCTGCGCTACTTCATTCAGAAGGTCCACCGGCGCGGCGGCCTGGCGAAGCCGCGAATTGTCATCGCCGTGCCGAGCGGAATCACCGGAGTCGAGCAGAGCGCCGTCAAGGAAGCCGGCCATCAGGCGGGCGCGCGGCGCGTGTACATCATCGAGGAGCCGATGGCTGCCGCCATCGGCGCCGGCCTGCCGGTCAACGAGCCGACCGGCAATATGGTCGTGGACATCGGCGGCGGCACGACCGAGGTCGCCGTGATCGCACTGGGCGGCATCGTGACGGCTCAGTCGATCAGGGTAGGCGGCGACGAGCTCGATCAGGCGATCATCAACTTCGGTAAGAAGGAGTACTCGCTGACGCTCGGCGAGCGGACCGCCGAGGAGATCAAGATGGCGCTCGGCTCT
>DASWGE010000335.1:0-3109 GCA_036393895.1 Streptosporangiaceae bacterium
GGGTTCACCGACATCGACGGATTTGGCTACGTCGACTTCAACGCCTCGGACATGGCCATGTTCTGCGGGCATGCCAATCCGGCGATCGTCGCCGCTGTGCAGGCGCAGGTCGCCAGGTCGACTCAGTTCCTGCTTCCGACCGAGGCCTCGGTCGAAGTAGCCGAGGAACTTGCCCGGCGCTATCCGGTTCCGCAGTGGCAGTTCACGCTGTCAGCTACGCAAGCCAACACCGAGGTCATGAGGCTGGCCAGGGCCGTCACCGGCCGCGAGGTGATCGTGCTATTCCAGGGGCATTACCACGGCGCTTTCGAGGAAGGCCTCGTCGATCTGGAGGACGGGCAGGCGAGCGCACTTCAACGCGGCCTGTCTAAGGGCGTGACCGGCCGCGTGCGCATCGCCCAGTTCAATGACCCGCAGACGCTGCGTGCGGCGCTCGAACCGGGTGACGTCGCCCTGGTGCTGACCGAGCCCGCCATGACCAACACCATCCACTTGCTGATGCCCGTACCCGGCTGGCACCAGGCGCTGCGCGACCTCACCCGCGAGCACGGCACCCTGCTGTGCGTCGACGAGACCCATACCCACGTGGTCGGGCCGGGCGGCGCAACCGCGATGTGGGGACTCAGTCCCGACGCGGTAACGATCGGCAAGGCGGTCGCCGGAGGCCTGCCGATGGGCGCCTACGGCGTCAGCGCCGAGCTCGGCCCGGAGCTTGAGGCTGGCCGGAAGGTCGCGACCGGCGGAACCCTGTTCGGCAACCCGCTGTCTGCGGCCGCGGCGAAGGCCGCACTGACCGAGGTACTTGTTCCTGCCGCATATGCGCACGCTGCCGCCCTGGGCACCAAGCTCGCTGACGGAATCGAGAATGCGATCGCCTCGTCCGGCCTGCCGTGGACCGTCATCAGGCTCGGGCCGCGCTCGGGCCAGTGGTACGGGCCGGAGCCGCGGACGGGTGCCGAGGCGCATGCGCTCAATGACGACATGCTGACGCGGCTGATCCGGATCTGGCTCGCCAACCGCGGCATCTGGGAAGCGCTGCCCGGTGCCGGCCCGACCGTCCCGGTCCCGGCGACCAGCACCGACGTCAGCCGGTATGTCGAGGCCTACGGCGACCTGCTCGCGCTGCTGCGCTGACCGGCCGCCAACCCCGGCCTGCTGCGGTCAGCCGTGCTCGGCCGCCAGCCGGGCGCTGAAGCCGAGCAGCAGCGTGCCCGTCGTACCGTCCATCGTGCGGCGCACGCGGCGACTGGTCAGCACGGCGCGTGCCTTGGCTAGCCCTGAGCTAAGCGCCAGCAGGTAGATCAGCCCGATCACAGCATGACTCCAGGCGAAGGCGAGCAGCCATCCAATACCGGCGCCTGGCTGCAGGAACTGGGGCAGCACGGCGAGGTAGAAGACCAGGACCTTGGGATTGGTGATATTAGACAGGAATCCTTGCCGCCACCCGCCGAACGCGGCCCCGGCCGGCTGGGTCCCGTCATCGCCGCCTGGCCATTCGTATCTGCCGCGCACCGCGGACGCGAGCGCCCGGATCCCGAGCATGGCCAGGTAGCACACTCCGGCCCACTTGATCGCCTCGAAGACCGGCTGCGCGCGCAGGATGATGGCGCTGAGCCCGCTGACCGCGACCGCCCCCTGCACGGCGTTCGACGTGCAGACACCGACCGCCGTGAAGCGACCCCTGCGGCGCCCTCCGGCCAGCGTGTTCCTGGTGACCACGGCGAAGTCGGGGCCGGGAATCAGAACAAGCCCGACCGCGAAGAGAAGGAATGCCCAATAGGCCGACCAGGTCATATTTGCTTAACGTAATGCCCAGTGGTTCATGAGGCCACCTGGCTGGATCGTCCAGGCGCTGGCCGACCCGGCGCCGCGCCGCGTTAATCGGTTTGCGCGGCCCGCGGTCGTCGTTACGGTGGTCGGATGCTCACCCCGCCGGACGGCCTCAGCGAGGAATCACTGGTCTCAGCGCTGGCCACGCACTGGCGGCTCAACGCGGCGTCTGTTGCCTACCTGCCGGTCGGGTTCGGCAGCCATCACTGGGAGGTCGCGGATACCGCTGGCGCGCGCTGGTTCGTGACGGCCGATGAGCTCTACAAGAAGAGCATGTGTCTCGGCGAGTCGCTGGACATCGCGTTCGAGCGGCTGCGACGTGCCCTGACAGCGGCCATCGACCTGCGGAACCAAGGCTGCCCGTTCGTGATTGCGCCAGTGCCCGCGGACGGCGGGCAGGTCCTGGTGCGAGCGGGGGACGAGTTCGGAGTCGCGCTCTATCCGTTCGTGGACGGCGTGACCTACCACTGGGGCGAATTCTCCTCGCCAGCGCACCGGCAGGCGCTGCTGGAGATGGTCATCGCCGTCCACACTGCTCCGGACGCGGCCAGGGTGCGCGCCATGACGGACGATTACTCCATCCCGCACCGCGACGAACTCGAGATGTTGCTAGATCCCGCCGCGCACGGCGAGGTCCCCGAGCGCGGGCCGTTCACCAGGCCGCTGGCGCAGCTTGTCGTCGGGAACAAGCAGGCCATCGAGTCCTTGCTCGCGCGCTACGACGAGCTTTGTGGCCAGGCCCGCAGGCGCCCGTCGCGGATGGTGCTGACGCACGGGGAGCCGCATCCGGGCAACACGATGCTGACTCCTGACGGCTGGCGGCTGATCGACTGGGATACGGCGCTCTTCGCGCCGCCCGAACGCGACCTGTGGAGCCTGGACCCAGGAGACGGGTCCGTGCTCCAGGCGTATGCGGCAGCGACCGGCGTGCGGCCGTTGCCGCATTTGCTCGAGCTATTCCGGGCTAGGTGGGACCTCGCCGATACTGCGGTCGACGTGAGCCGGTTCATCCGGCCTCACCAGGGCACCGCCGAGGACGACGCGTCGTGGCGGAGCCTGAGCTCGGTGATCGAGCGGATCAGCGCCTGAGTCTCAGCTAGCTGGTCCCGCCATCGGCTGGCCCTGCCGGTACATCTGAGGCGGCTTGTTGCCGGCCGACTGCCCGCCGTCGATCGGGATGACCGCGCCCGTGATGAACGAGGACGCTGGCGAACAGAGCCACAGCACGGTGTCCGCGACCTCGGCGGCCTCACCCGTCCTGCGCATCGGCGTGGACTGG
>DASWGE010000336.1:0-3587 GCA_036393895.1 Streptosporangiaceae bacterium
AGATCGACTCCGACGCGCCGACGGGAGTTCCCGCGTATCGGTTCCGGATTGCCGAGATCAGTGAGTGGTAACGCCTCAGGGCGATGTCGTTGAAGTGCGCCTGCTGTGCCTTGAAGTAGGCCCGGTCAGTGGGATCGACGCTGCTGAAGTCAGCGACCAGGGTGCCGACCACGGCCTGGACGTCGGCAGGGTTGTACCAGCGGTGCGGGTTGCCGCCGGCGGGCACGCCGACGACCTTGCCGACGTCTAGCACGGCCTGCCCCGGGTTGGTGGCGAGCTGCCGGGCGACCCACGGGTCGTACCCGACGCCGTTCTCGAGCACGACCTGTGCCTGGGCCAGCGTGCGCGCGTCAGCAGCCGTTGGCTCGTAAATGTGCGGGTCGGCAGTGGGACTGGTGATGATGCTGATGACGTGGGCGTGACGGCCGCCGATCTGAGCGGCGATGCTTCCCCAGAAGTCCTCCGCGGCGGCAACCTGGATCACCCGGTTGCCCCCAACCGGCGATGTTGTCCCGCCGGCAGCCGTGGAGCAGGCGGTGAGAGCCATCGAGCAAGCAGCGACAAGCGCGAGCGAAGCAGCGGCGATCGGACGGGCAGACGACGATGACTTTCTCACACGCCGCACCCTATAATGAAAACCGTTTTCATTTCAAGCAGCCGGCTGCCCGGTTGGGCGGGTTGACGTTCAGGCAGGCGGCTGCCGTCCGGCCGGTTGACGTTCAAGACGGCGGCTGCCGGTCCGGCCGGTTGACATGCAGCCGATCAGCTGCCTAATATAGGCAGCCAGAAGGATGCGTATCGCTGATCCGGACACCGGATCGTGCGCCGGCCGGTAAAGGGAGCACGATATGGCAGACATCCGGCGCGGCGCCGGCGCGGCGGCCTTCCCAGGTGACCCGGCCATCAGCAGCTGGGGCTGACGGCCCGGATGGAGGAGGTGTTCAAGGCGCTGTCTGACCCGAGCCGGCGGCGCCTTCTCGACAGCCTCAACAGCCGCAACGGCCAGACCCTGCGCGAGCTGTGCGCCGGGCTGGCCATGGCGCGGCAGTCGGTGAGCAAGCATCTGGCGATCCTCGAGAACGCGAACCTCGTGACCACGGTTCGCCGTGGCCGGGAGAAGCTGCACTACCTCAACGGCGCGCCCATCAGCGAGATCGCTGAGCGGTGGATTAACCGCTACGACAAGCAGCGCCTCGACGCGCTGTCCGACCTGCGCAAGGCTCTGGAGGGAACGACGATGGAAAGGCCTGAGTTCGTCTACACGACTTACATCCGCACCACGCCTGAGCAGCTGTGGCGCGGGCTGACCGACCCGGCTTTCACCCGGCGTTACTGGGGACTCGCCTGGGAATCCGACTGGGCGCCCGGCTCGGCGATGACGCTCCGGCTGGACAAGAAGGACGTGATAATAGCCGATCCTGCCCAGGTCGTCCTGGAGTCCGACCCCTACCGGCGGCTGTCCTACACCTGGCACTCGTTCACGCCGGAGTGGGCCGAAACCTACGACATCAGCAACGAGTACCTGGCACAGGCCGCAGCCGAGCCGCGTTCCAAGGTGACCTTCGAGATCGAGCCGCGCGGCGAGTATGTCCGCCTGACGGTCGTGCACGACGGCTTCCAGCCGGGCAGCGCGGTCCTGCGGAGCATCACCGACGGCTGGCCGCTCGTGATCTCCGGTCTGAAGACTCTGCTCGAGACCGGTGATGTCGTCCCCGTCGGCTAGCGCTGATCGAGCTGCGCGCCGGACGGCACGTGGGTTTGCTTGCGCGCTGCCTTGCAGCTTCTTGCGGAGTTGTCGTCTATCGTCTATCGTCGATTAACGATGAAGAGTGACGCCATGCCTATCGACCGGGCCACGGCTGCCGAATACGCCAGCTGGTTCCGGGCGCTGGCCGACGCGACCAGGGTCCAGATCGTGTCGCTGCTGGCCCGCCAGGCAATGCCGATGAATGTCGGCGAGATCGTCGCGCGGGTCGACGTGGGCCAGTCAACCGTCTCCGAGCACCTCAAGGTGCTCGCTCAGGTGCGGTTCCTGCTGGCCGAGCAACGCGGGACCGCTACCTACTACCGGATCAACGAGGCGTGCGTGGAGTGCTTCCCCACCGCCGCCGACATTGTCATGAGCAGGCCTGTCCCCGCTCAGCCCATCTCAGCGTGAGGAGCCTGCCGGTGATCACAAACGGCGCCGCCAGCACCAGGGATAAGACCATCAGCCGGTACTCGGCCTTGGCCCGCACCGCTCTGCAGGGCGGCGCGATCACCGACTGCGAGCCTGGTGCCTTCGACAACGGCTGCTTTGGCGCGGCTTCGTACCCCGATGCAGGCAGCGCTCCGGAATCGGCGGTGCGCGCCAGCCTGGGCTGCGGCAACCCGGTCGCCGTCGCCGACCTGCGGCCCGGCGAGACGGTTTTGGACCTGGGATCGGGTGGCGGCCTTGACGTGCTGCTCTCTGCCCGGCGCGTAGGCCCGGCGGGCATCGCCTATGGCCTCGATGGCAGCACCGAAATGCTCGCCCTGGCCGGGGCGAACGCGGCGAAGGCCGGGGTAGCTAACGCGCGGTTCCTGTACGGGCACATCGAGGACATCCCGCTGCCCGGTGGTCACATTGACGTGGTCATCTCGAACTGCGTCGTCAACTTGTCCGCGGACAAGCCGCGCGTGCTCGCCGAGGCATTCCGGGTCCTGCGGCCCGGCGGCAGGCTGGGGATCAGCGATGTGATCGCCAAGCCGGGCCATGACCCGCAGCAGCAGGCTGCCGCCGAGGCCGCTGTCGGCTGCACCAGCGGCACCCTGACCCAGGCCGAATACGAGCAGTTGCTGACGGCGGCCGGGTTCACCGCGATCCGGATCACGGTCACCCACGATGTGCGAGCTGGCCTCCATTCGGCCATCATCAAGGCCGCCAAGCCTGCAACCGAATGAGCTGAACCGACCGGCCATTTGAGGCCGACCGGCTATGAGCCACGATCATCGGGGCCCCGCGACCTGCCCGATGACAAGGTCAATCAGCCTGGCGGCGATCTCGGGGGGGTATCGCCACGATGGTCAGCGTCGGCGGGCTGTCGAACAGGCGCCCGACCGGTGACCCGGCCGCCCTGCGCATAGCCGCGAAGCTGTCCAGATGGGTATAAGTAGAAGTATGCGTTCCAAGGTCGAGCTGATCGCATACGCGGACCGTTTCGGCGGCGGTCTGGCTGGTTTGCACGCTCTGCTGAATGGATCACTCCAGGGCCTGTTCGGCGGGGTCCATGTGCTTCCGTTCTACCGCCCGTTCGACGGAGCTGACGCTGGCTTCGATCCCGAGGACCACACCGAAGTGGACGCGCGCCTCGGCTCCTGGGCCGATGTCTCGGCGCTGTCTGCCGACTACGACGTAATGGCGGACATGATCGTGAATCATGTTTCCTCGTCTTCACGGCAGTTCCAGGATTGGCTAGCAAGGGGCCACGACTCGCCATTCGCGGGGATGTTCCTCACATACGGCACCGCGTTCCCGGATGGGGCCACCGAGGATACATTGCTGCGCTTGTACCGGCCGCGCCCTGGGCTGCCGTTCACCCCGTATGTTCTCGCCGACGGCCGGAAGG
>DASWGE010000337.1:0-3321 GCA_036393895.1 Streptosporangiaceae bacterium
TACCGGCACTGTGGCTGCAGGTCGGCGGCGACGTCGTAGCCGTAGAGCGCCTGCATAGGGTGCTTCTCCAGCCCCCAGATGCCGTTGTTGCCGCAGATCATGACGACTGGGAGCCGGTGCCGGACGAGGGTGTCGACATCCATCAGCGAGAACCCGGCCGCGCCGTCGCCGAGCAGCAGCACGACCTGGGCCGCAGGCCTGGCGATCCGCGCCGCTATCGCGTAGCCGAGCCCCGTGCCAAGGCATCCGTACGGCCCGGGATCCAGCCAGCCGCCTGGCTGGCGCGGCTCGATGTACTTGCCCGCGTAGCTGACGAAGTCGCCGCCGTCGCCGATCACGACCGAGTCGGGTTCAAGCAGCGGCGCGAGCTCGCCATAGATCCGCATCGGGTGGATTGGGCAGGCGTCGCTAGCCAGCAGCTCGGCGTCGGCCGACGCCGCGGACCTGCAGGCTTGCGTGAGGCTCGGCTGCCAGTCCTGCGTCCACCGCCGCGTCAGCCCTGCTTGCTCGGCCTGGGCGCACAGCGCGGTGAAGAACGCCGTCAGATCGCCCGCGGCGGAGCCCGCCAGCGCGCGGTGCGTCGCGATCTGGCCGGGAGCGTCAGCGACGTGCACCACGTCGGCGGGCGGGGCACCTCCGGCGCCGCCGTACTCGCCGTATCCCAGCCGGAAGTCGAGCGGCGTGCCGGCCACGATGACCAGGTCGGCCTGGCCGAAGGCTAGTGACCGTGCCCTGGTAACCAGCAGCTCATGACCTGCGGGCAGGATGCCGCGGCCCTGGCCGTTCGCGACGACCGGCAGCTGCAGCTCCTCGGCGGCCGACCGCGCGGCCTCGTCGGCGCCGTCGAGCCAGACATCAGAGCCGAGCACCAGCACCGGCCGCCGTGACTTGGCGATCAGCGAGACGATCTGCGCGATGCTGCCAGGATCGGGCCCCCGGAGTGCGTCAGCCTCGCTGTCAGCGGCGCTTGCCGGGCCACCGGGGCTGGCCGGCGGGGGCGACCCGAACAGCGCCTCCAGGCTGACGTCGAGAAAGACGGGGCCGCGGTGCCTGGCCGACGCAAGTCTGAAAGCCTCGCTGACCGCCTGGCCAACCGCGCCGATCCTGTGCTCCGTCCACGCCCGCTTGGTGATGGGGCCGAGCAGGACCGGGTGGTCGAATTCCTGCAGGCTTCCCGCGCCCCAGCGGTAATCGGGCGCGCGGCCGCCGAGCACGACCACGCTCGAGCCGTTGAAATGCGCCGTGGTGATCGCGCTGATCCCGTTGGTGACGCCTGGACCGGCGGTGAGCACCGCGAATCCGGGTGTCCTCGTCAGGCGCGCGGTGGCCTCCGCGGCGAACACCGCGGTCTGCTCGTGCCGGACATCGAGGATCGGCATGGGCGGGTCGGCCTTCACGGCACCGTCATAGACAGGGAACACATGCCCGCCAGAGAGCGTGAATATCGTCTGCGCGCCATGCGCACGCGCGGCTGCCACCGCCTGGGCGCCGCCATGGGTGACGGCTTGCTCGTCCGAAGCCATGCGGCGACGTTACCAGGCAGCCGCCGGGAGGCCCATCTGGTGCAAAGCCGGTGCGATGATGGCACTGTGCCCACGATGAATGACCTGGCCCGCCGGGCGCACGTCGCTCCGGAGGATCTGGAGTGGCTGCACGCGCTCGTGTCCGACTGGGAGCTGCTCGCCGACCTGTCCTTCGCCGACCTGACGCTGTGGGCGCCGCTGTCAGCCGAGCGCTCCTGGATCGCCCTGGCACAGGTGCGGCCGACCACCGGGCCGACGGCGCTGCCGCAAGACATAGTCGGCACGGTCCGGGCTCAAGGCGCGCAGCCGCTGCTGGCGGCGGCCGTGGCCGAACGCCGGATCTGCCGGGAGGGCGACCCAGAATGGCGCCGCGGCGTCCCGGTCAGGCACGAAACGATCCCCGTCTGCAGGAACGGCAGCGCGATCGCCGTGATCGAGCGCTCGACCAACCTTGAGCCGGCCAGGACGCCGAGCCGGATGGACCTGGCATACCTCCAAGCTGCCGACGATCTCGCCCAGATGATCGCGGCCGGGTTGTTCCCGTGCCCGGCGAGTGGGCCGGCGAACCTGCACTCGCCGCGGGCCACTGACGGCATGCTCAGGCTCGGCCGCTCAGGAAGGGTCAGCTACGCGAGCCCGAACGCGCTGTCGGCCTACCGTCGCCTTGGGCTGACCGCGGACCTCGCGGGCCGTGAGCTCGGGCCGCTCACGGCTCGGTTGTGCGCCAGCGCAGGACCCAGGGACGATTCGCTCATGCTGGCCGCCGGCGGCAGGGCGCACCTGGAGACCGAGGTCGAGGCCAACGGCTCCGTGGTGCAGATGCGCACGATCCCGCTGACCGTCAACGGCGCGCGTGCTGGTGCCCTGATCTTGCTCAGGGACGTGACTGAGTTGCGGCACAGAGAGCGCGAGCTGATCACCAAGGACGCCACCATCAGGGAGATCCACCACCGGGTGAAGAACAACCTGCAGACCGTTGCCGCGTTGCTGCGGCTTCAGGCACGCCGGATGCGAGCGCCCGAGGCGGCGGATGCGCTCGAGGAGGCGGTGCGCAGGGTCGGATCGATCGCGTTGGTACACGAGACCCTGTCGCACGCGACGGCCGAGGCCGTGGAGTTCGATGACATCGCCAGGCAGATAGCCGCGCTCGCGGGCGAGCTGTCAGCGCCCGAGGCGAGGATCACGCCGGTGCTGTCCGGCAAGTTCGGCAACCTCTCCGCGTCGGTGGCCACTCCGCTGGCCGTCGTGCTGACCGAGCTGCTGCACAACGCCGTGCAGCATGGCCTGGCCCAGACCGGTGGCCCCGCCACAGGGACGCTAGAGGTCACCGCCTGTCGCGAGGCCGACCGGCTCGCCGTGACGGTCGCGGACAACGGGGCCGGTTTCCCCGACGGCTTCGACCTGGAACAGACGACGAGCCTGGGGTTGCAGATCGTCCGGACGCTCGTGGTCAGTGAGCTAGGCGGCACGCTCCGCATTTCCGCGCGGTCTGATGGCGCCGGCGCAATCGTCCGGCTCGATCTTCCGCTTCCGGTCGCGGATCAGGCCGGCTAGCCCCGGCGCCTGCTCGCGACCAGTGCTCAGAGTCCGTACGCGTGCTCAGGCGCTGGCGCCTACCCTTACGCCGCGCCGCTTGAGCGCCCGCCGCTCATCCTCGCTCAGACCGCCCCATACGCCGGAGTCCTGACCGCTGTCGAGCGCCCATTGCAGGCACGCCTCGGAGACCTTGCACCGAGCGCAGACCTGCTTTGCCTCATCTATCTGGAGCAGGGCCGGGCCGGTGTTCCCGATGGGGAAG
>DASWGE010000338.1:0-2826 GCA_036393895.1 Streptosporangiaceae bacterium
GACGGCAGCCAGCTGCGAATGCCTGGCGCGGTGAATCCACCGCTCGCTGAGTCGTCCCACTGCATCGGCGTCCTGGCCCGATCTCGGCCAGGATGCCCGCTCTGGCCGCCGAACGTGTCCCTGGCGAGCTCGGGCGGCACCGCAACGTCGGTCATGCCGATCTCGTCTCCGTAGTACAGGACCAGCGATCCTGGCAAGGCACTGAGCACCAGCAACGCGAGCTTGACCTTCGCCTCATCGCCGCCGCACCACCGGCTGGGGAAGCGGCTTACATCATGGTTGGACGCGGTCCAGACGGGGCAGCCGCTGGCGGGCAGCGCCGCCAGCGTGCTGGCCACAATCGACGCGAGACTGTCCGCGCTGAAGCCCGCGAAGACCAGCGGGAAGTTGAAGGCCAGCTGCAGCTCATCATCCTGACCGTAGAAGGCGGCAAGCTGCCGAAGATCGTCGACCCAGGTCTCGCCTAGCAGCAGGCGCGGCGGGTCGTAACTCTCGGCGATCGAGCGCCAGTCCCGGTACACGCCATGGACCTCAGGCCGGTTCTCGCTGTATACCGACCGCAGGCCGAACCGCCCGGCCAGCGGCCCGTCATCGGCCGATGGCGGGTTGTCCCTGAGCAGGGCGTCCTTGTACAGGCCCTGGGCGACGTCGATGCGGAACCCGGCGACGCCACGATCGAACCAGAATCGAAGTATCCGCCTGAACTCCTCGTGCACGGCCGGCTGCCACCAGTTCAGGTCGGGCTGTGCGCGCAGGAAGTTGTGCAGGTAGTACTGGCCGGAGCTGGCGTCCCACTCCCAGGCCGGCTGCCCGGTGAAGTCGAGCCAGTTGTTCGGCGGCCCGCCGCCCGGCATCGGATCGGCCCATACGTAGTAATCGCGGAGCGGACTCTGCCTGCTTGCGGCCGATTCCACGAACCACGGATGCTGGCTGCTCGTGTGATTGGGAACGAGGTCGAGCAGCACTCGCATACCGCGCTGGCCGGCCGCTTTGATCAGGGCATCGAGGTCGTCGATCGTGCCGAGTTCGGGATGAACCCCCAGGTAGTCGCTGACGTCATAGCCCCAGTCCTGGTCCGGTGACGGCATCGTCGGCGACAGCCAGATGCCATCGACACCGAGCCATTCCAGGTAGTCAAGCCTGCTGATGATGCCGCGCAGGTCGCCGTAGCCGTCGTCGTCGGAGTCCTGCCAGGACCGGACGTACAGTTGGTACAGTGTCGCACCTTGCCACCACCGGCGATCCATGCTCTGCTCCTTCGGGCGCCCGTTGTTGGTTGCCGATTACCGGCATTAACTATCCCAGCCCGCGAGCTCATCGCCTTGCCCGGCCGCAACCACCCGGCAGAGGATAGATGACATGGGCTGGCTCGGGCTGTACGTACTGGCGGCGCTGCTCCCTACAATCGTCGTCTACGCGATCCTGCTCGCCGGGCGGGGTTACGGCCGCCTCGCCGAGTCCCGGCGCGGGCCGCCACCGGCCCCCGAGCCGCTCGAGCGGATCGTGATGCGGCTGCGGCGGCTGCGGGCCGAGCTCGAAGCAACCGAGAACTCACGGCGCGGACCGGCCAGGCAGCACCGCCTACGGGCTGTCCGCGGGGCATACCTGGACATGCTGCACACCGCCTGCGCGCGGCTCGATGTCAGCCCGCCGCCGGGGGGTGACCGGGCCAGGCAGGCCGACATCTACCGCGCCGAGGCGGCACTGCGGGAGCGCGGTGTCGATGTCGCTGCGGCTCGCTAGATGGGTGTCCGGGTGCTCGCTGTATCCGACCAGGTCCACGATGGCCTCGCGGCGGGAATGACCGCGGGTCGTGTCGCTGACCTCATCCTGGCCTGCGGCGACTTGCCGGCCGACTACCTCGCCGCGCTCATGAACGCGCTCGACGCGCCGCTCGTCTTCATCCCCGGCAACCATGATCCCGACCTGTCCGGGTACCGGCAGAGCCGGACCGGGCTGTTCACTCTGGCCGGCTTCCCCGCCACCCCGCCGTGGCCGGATGGCGCGCTCAGCGCGGACGGGAGGGTCGTGGATACAGCGGGTCTGCGGATCGCCGGGCTCGGCGGTTGCCTGCGCTACGCAGAAGGACCCAATCAGTACACCGAGCGACAGCAGGCGCGCCGCGCTCGCCGGCTGTGCGCCTGCGCGCGCCGACGCCGCCTGCGCGACCACCGTGCCGTCGATGTGCTGCTCACCCATGCCCCGCCACTCGGCATGGGCGATGCCGACGACCTGCCGCACCGCGGCTTCCGCTGCTATCACAAGCTTGTCGCCGAGCTAGCGCCTGCCGCCCTGCTCCACGGTCACGTGCACCCGGGCGGTACACGGCCGCTGGTGGGGATGGCCGGCCGGACGAGCGTCTGCAACGTCACTGGCTGGCGCCTGCTTGAGGTCACGCCCGGATCGGAACTGACCGAGCTGCCTGGCGGTCCGCACTGTGCCAGCTGACACCGGTTTCCCGCGCGCGGACGTCGAGAACGACTTCCAGCGAGCCAGGCGCCGCCAGATCCTGGCCAGGCTGGCCCACCGGCTGCGCCGCGAGCCAGACGACGTCAACCTCATACTCCCGTTCGACGACGTGGTCAGCGCGCTCGGCCAGCGCGGCGAGCGCGACCTCGGATTGCTGACCATCAAGCTCGACACCGTGGTCGGCACAGTCGACTCGCGACGTGACTTCGATCGGCGCTTCCGGCCTACGTCTGGCCGGGTCCGCGAGCGGTGGGAACGGGTCGCTCTCGCTCAGCGGCGCGGCGAGTCTATCCCGCCGATCGACGTCTACCGGATCGGTGAGCTGCACTATGTCAAGGACGGCCACCACCGGGTGTC
>DASWGE010000339.1:0-9224 GCA_036393895.1 Streptosporangiaceae bacterium
TGGCAGGCCAGCGGGCACATCACCGAGTTCGTCGATCCGCTGACCGAGTGCCAGTCTTGCCACAAGCGGTTCCGCGCCGATCACCTCATCGAGGCCTACGCCGGCAAGCACGACGGCAAGGAGCCCGAGCACGGCCTGGCCAGCCTGGCCTGCCCGAATTGCGGAACCAGGGGCGCGTTCACCGAGCCGCGGATGTTCAACCAGCTGCTGCGCACCTATCTCGGCCCGGTCCAGGATGACTCTGGTCTCGCTTACCTGCGCCCGGAGACGGCACAGGGCATTTTCATCAACTACAAGAACGTGCAGCAGACGTCGCGGAAGAAGGTCCCGTTCGGCATCGCGCAGATCGGCAAGTCGTTCAGGAACGAGATCACCCCGGGCAACTTCATCTTCCGCACCCGCGAGTTCGAGCAGATGGAGATGGAGTTCTTCGTCAAGCCAGGCACCGACGAGGAATGGCATCAGCGCTGGATCGAGACCCGGCTGGGCTGGTACCGCGACCTCGGGCTGAAGCCCGAGAACATGCGGCTCTACGAGCACCCGGCCGACAAGCGCTCGCACTACTCGTCGCGGACCGTCGACATCGAGTACCGGTACGGCTTCCAGGGCAGCGAATGGGGCGAGCTCGAGGGCATCGCCAACCGGACCGACTTCGACCTGTCCACGCACGCGAGAGCGTCCGGCCAGGACATGTCCTACCTGGACCCTGAGACGAACGAGCGGTATGTGCCGTACGTGATCGAGCCGGCGGCGGGCGTCGACCGGTCGATGCTGGCGTTCATGCTCGACGCCTACGCCGAGGACGATGCTCCGGACGCTAAGGGCGTCATGGAGAAGCGGACGGTCATGCGGCTGGACTACCGGCTGGCGCCGGTAAAGGTGGCCGTGCTGCCGCTGTCACGCAACGCCGACCTGTCTCCGAAGGCACGCGACGTTGCCGCGAGCGTGCGCAAGCACTGGAACGCGGATTTCGACGACGCTGGCGCGATCGGCCGCCGGTACCGTCGCCAAGACGAGATCGGCACCCCGTACTGCGTGACCGTCGACTTTGACAGCCTGACCGACCAGGCGGTAACGGTTCGCGAGCGAGACTCGATGCGGCAGGAGCGGGTCGGCATCGACAAGCTGATCGCCTACTTGTCGGACCGTCTCGGCGGCTGCTAGTCCCTGCCTGGCTGCTAGTCCCTGCCTGGCTGCTAGTCCCTGCCTGGCTGCTCGTCCCTGGCTGGCCACAGAACCGGCTCAGGTTGCGGCCGGTGATGCGGCGCGCGGAGTCAGGGCCGGTTCCGGGGCGGCTATCTCGGGAGTCCTGAGGTGCCGGCGTCCGGCCAGGAAAGCGAGGCCGTACAGGCCAGCCACGATGATCAGCAGCGCCCGGTAGCCCGTGATCAGTGACACATACTCGATCACACCCCCGACCATCGCGCCGAGCAGGTTCGCGGCGAAGGCGACGGTCGAGTCGCCGACATCGCGGAACCGCTGGGTGAAGACCAGGTTCGCCAGGAAGATAGGGGCGAAGGCGATCAGCACGGCTGCGACAAAGCGCGGCGCGAGGCCGAGCGAGAGCAGCGAGGACTGCGGCACGATCCAGGCGACCGCGAGCGCTGCGAGCAGCCCGGCGTAGAGCAGCCTGGGACGCCTGATCACCACCCGCCTTGAGGTCTCGACGGCGGCGAGCACGGCCAGCAGGACACCGCCGAACACCAGGGCGTTCACGAACCAGGTTGTCCCGAACAGGAGCGCGAACTGGACGATGCTCTTGGTCTCGAGCAGCATGAACGCCGCGCCCATGAAGAACAGGTCGGCGAAGCCCCTGGCCTTGCGAACCGGCCCGGAGAACGCCCGGACGAGCAGCACGGAGGCGAGCAGGATCAGCGCCAGCGTCACCAGGTAGAACGAAGGGATCGTGTTGCTCGCCAGGTAGATGAAGGGATGGTCATCGGTGGCCGGCGGCCGGACCGAGGCGGGGGCGTGCCAGGTGCGCACGCAGTGCACGGCCGCTGGGTTGGCGCTGATCGTCAGGACCGACAGCTGCTGCCGGTTCAGGCCGACCGTGTTGATGCACGGCGGATGACCGTAGGCAGCATCGAGCGTGTTCGCCAGACGGTCCTTCAGCCAGTCCGTCCGGTAGTAGTTGTACATCGCGAAGACCCCGGTTCCCGGCACCAGGTGGGTGCGGGCCGCCTGCATCGCCTGGAGCGTGAACAGGTAGCTCTCCAGCCGCAGCGATGACTGACCGGCGACGAGGGTAAGCGAGTCGGGCAGCGCGAAGAGAATGAGGTCATACTTTTTCTCCGTCTGGGACAGGAATGCCCTGCCGTCGTTGATGTGCACGCTGACCCGCGGGTCCTGGTAAGGCTGGTCCCCATTCAGCTTCCTGCCGAGCTTGTAGATCATCGGATCGATCTCGACCGCGTCGACGTGCTTCGCACCCATCCGCAGGGCCCCGGCCACGTCATTGCCCGTACCGGCCCCCACCACCAGGACGTTGTTCAGCGGATTGCCCGGCGCCTGGGTGTAAGGGCGGTAGAAGATGGGCGGCCGCTTGGCTGCCCTGGTGATGGCCTGGTGCGGGATGCCATTGACCATGATCGGGATCGTGTGCGCCGGGGTTTCCGCGCCGACGGTGATCCGGTAATAAGGCGACCAGAGGTCGTGCGAGGTCAGGCTCTGCGCGGTGAGCAGGCCGGCCAGGCTGGCCAGGGCGGCGAACGGGATCAGCCCGATGCGCCGCCCGTACGCCGCGAGCAACGCGACAGCGGTGATAATTCCCCACGCGAGCGGCTTGGCGTCGAAAAAGGAGAGCGCAGAGAAGGTGGCGATGCCCACGATGCTGCCGAGGATGTCGAGCCGGTAAGCCTCAAGCGGCTTGAACCGGACGAAGGTGCGCGCCACTCCCTCACCGATCATGGCCATGACCGCCGCGACGGCCAGGAAGATCACCGGCAGCATCAGCCACGTCGGCAGGCCGGTGGTCTTCAGGGCGCCGAAGAAGATCAGCTGCTTGCCCGATGTGTGGCTGATCTGAACCGGGAACCGCAGCACGAACAGCACAAGCAGCGCGAGCGCGACCGGGGCCAGCGGGAACAGATTGACCCTCGACCTGGCCCGCAGGAAGCCGATCCCGATCCCCAGGAAGCTGCCGAGCAGGACGAAGTTCGAGTAGTACGAGAGGTAGACGATGTTCGCCCCGAGCCAGCGGATCAGCGCGAGCTCGACGAACAGCATCAGGAAGCTGAGCAACACCAGCCGGAGCCTGACCAGCGCGCCCGGCTCCTCGTTGCCGCCCACGCCAGGCGCGCCTGCGCGCCCCGGCGATGTCACGGCGTCCCGCCCGAGCAGCACCGTGACGGCGCGCCTGGTTGGAGACTGGCTCGGTCGGCGAAGCGCCTCGGCGGGCCGCGAGCTGGCTGAGTCGCCGGTCATGGGCATGCTGTCCTCTTCATTTTGGGTCGGATATGGCAAACCTACCGTTGTGCGCGCGCGCCCGGCTCAGGTTTGATGGCGCGGCAGCAGGTCGACCACGAGGCGCCTGATCGTCCGAATCTGCCCGGCGTGCTGGCGGAAGAATGCCGACCGCTCGGTGAGCTGTAGCCGCTCCATCGTGGCGACCGCCGGTCTGGCGCAGGTGACGAAGACTGGCGTCCAGATCCGCTGCTCACCCGCGAGCTGCCCGGGTCCTGGGCTGGCCTGCTCGAGCAGGTCCATCCAGGCGAAGAACCCGGCGAACAGCGGGCTGCTGCCGACGCCGCCCCGTTTCGCGTAGCGCGACGGCACGCCTGCCGCCTCGAGGCAGCTGACGAAGGCAGGCCGCGCGGCCTGTACCTGCGGTGAGGACTGGATCCCGGTGACCTTCTTCAGCCAGATGGCGGCGAGCGGCGTGGCCGCCTTGTCCAGGCGCCAGATCGGCCGCGCGTCCTGAACGACGCAGCGCCGCATGGCGGCGGTGTGTGCGCGGCGCTGCGCCTTCGGGATCACGGGGATCAGGTGGCCGGGTCGGTTGCCGTCTCCTGGTGTCATGACACCCGTGCGAAGGCGCTGAGCGAGATCAGGGAACTGGCTGTTGACGCCGGAATGCAGGATGAACTTCCGTTTCGGCACCGAGAACGGCGGTTGCTGGAAGCCGGCCGCGGCCAGGCAGGGACCGATATCCCTGGCCAGGATCTTCTGCCTGGTCCATACGAAGGCCAGGCCAGCTGTGTATTGGGCGCCGGTCGCCGGAAAGTACGAGTCAAGAGCTAGTTTCGTCAGGCGCGCCTGCGCGCGGCTGAGTGCGGCCGATCCTGGCCACGCCCCGCCGTGACCGGTCACTGGCGCGTGCCCGACGAAGATCAGGCCCGCGAGCACCGCCGCCACGCTGGCCGCCGCGGCGAGCGGTGTCAGCCACCAGTGCCGCGAACGCGGCGTGGCCGTGTCGGCACCGGTCAGCCGCAGGGGCGGAATGTCAGCCGGCCCGATCTCGGCCGCTGCCGCCTCGGCGGCAGAGTGGATCAGGGACTCGAGCGAGCTCATCGGCCTTCCCCTAGCATCCTGCCCAGCGCTGCGAGCGCCCGATGGCTGGTCGACCGGACCGTGCTAGGCCTGACGCCCATCACCCGTGCGATCTCGTCGTCGGATTCATGCAAGTAGAAACGGAGGACGAGCACTTCTCGCTGCCGGGCTGGCAGCTTGCGCAGCGCGACCAGCACAGATCGCTGTTCTTCGCCGGTTAGCGCCACCGATTCCGCGGACGCAGCGGCCGGCTCGTGGATGGCCTTGCTGGCCCGGAGCCTGCGCCGCCGGATCGCTGACCGGCAGCCGTTAAGCACCGAGGCTCGCAGGTACGGCAGCGCTGCTGCCGGATCGGCAAGCCTGGCCCAGTTCCTGTACAGGCCGCAGAACGCCTCCTGGACCACGTCTTCGGCGGCGCCAGCGTCGCTGAGCATGACATGAGCCAGCCGGGTCAGCCCAAGCGCGTGGGCCCGGTAGAGCGCCGTTATCTGGTTTTCCGCTCTCATCGCGAGCGACGTTCCTGCGGCAGTGCCCGTGAAGGCACCAACGCCTGCCGAGCGTTCGCTGAGACCGGCTGACCCGACGCTGCTCATGCCCTATAGACGCGCGAAACGGGGCGATGTTGCTCGGAAGGTCACTGTCGCCCAGATTCTGGGACAGGGCGGGGAAAGCGAGCGAAGATCTCGGCGGCTGCCAGGTGGAACCCGTCGGGCAGACCGGCGACGGCCATTGTCGCCGCGATCTGATGCATCTCCGCAGTCCAGCGCCATCCTTTGCTGGCTGCCGACCGCTCGGCTGCTCCGTGCCGCTCGACGAGTCCCGGCTGGGACAGCTGCCACTCTGCCGTCAGCATGTCGTCGACGCCCTCGGATTCGGCCAGTTCGCGCGCCGCCAGCAGCAGCGCCGCAGAGCCTTTCGTCCACGCGGCGTAGGCCATTTTTACCGCCGACGCGGACCACGGGCCTCCTCCGGCGATCCTGGCCTCGAGCGCGGTGCCATCGAACAGGCCGCTGACCGACCCTGCGGCCGCCCCTGACAGGTAGAGCCTGGTGCTCCCTCCGACCTCAGGCGGCGGTCCGATGATCCCGCCGTCGACGTACCGGGCGCCGCCGGCCGTCACGATCTCGGCCACTTGGCAGGCGGTCTGCGGCGAAATCGCGTTGGCGTCGACATAAGTGCCGCTGAAGCCGGGCACCGAGCGGGCAACGTCGAGGGCCGCGTGGGGCGGGCACACCGACACGATGACGTCCGCCCGTCCCGCGACCGCGGCAGCCGTGCCGACGTCGCTGAGGCCCGATGCGAGAGCGCGGCCCGCTGTCTGCCGGCCGCGGCCGACCGAAGCCCAGAGCACCTGGTGCCCGCGCCCGATTAAGCAGTGCCCCAGTGCCACACCCATCTCGCCTGGATGCAGCAGCCCGATCACGATTGGCTCGGCCATCGGCAGGCTCCATTCCTCGCCTGGGCTCGCGCATGCTCGCGCGGGCCCGCGCTCGCGTGGACCGCCGTCAGGGTATCTGCGCGTGCAACGCCGCGTGCGCGCGGCATGAAGGTCGCCAGGCTCGGTAGAGTCATGCACGAGGGCCGAGAAGGCCGTGATGACTCAGCCGCCGGGTGCCCAGCAATCCGGGGGGTTCCGGGGTTCATTCCCCGGCCCGCAATGCCGGGCCCGCGGCACCGCAAGGAGAGCGTGCAGTGCCGAAGCTTGTCTATGACTTCACCGAGGGCAATAAGGACATGAAGGACCTCCTCGGCGGCAAGGGTGCCAACCTCGCCGAGATGACCAACCTTGGCCTGCCCGTACCGCCGGGCTTCGTTATCAGCACCGAGGCATGCCGGCATTACCTCGCCGAGGGCAGCGTTCCCGCGGGCCTCGACGTCGAAGTGACCGACCACCTGCGGCGGCTCGAGCAGGCGATGGGCAGGAGCCTCGGCGACCCGGATGACCCGTTGCTGGTCAGCGTCAGGTCGGGCGCCAAGTTCTCCATGCCAGGGATGATGGAGACGGTTCTGAACATCGGCCTGTCTGACGCTTCGGTGCACGGCCTGGTCAAGCAGGCAGGCAACGAGCGGTTCGCCTGGGACTCATACCGGCGGCTGATCCAGATGTTCGGCAAGACTGTGCTCGGCATCGAGGGTCACGATTTCGAGCAGGCCATCGACGCGGCAAAGCAGGCCAAGGGCAGCACGAACGATCTCGACCTCGACGCCGACGACATGCGGGCGCTCGTCGACACGTTCAAGCAGATCGTCAAGTCGCAGACCGGCAAGGATTTCCCGCAGGAGCCGCGGGAGCAGATGGACATGGCCGTCAAGGCGGTGTTCGACTCCTGGAACTCCGACCGCGCGATCCTGTACCGGCGCCAGGAGCGGATCCCCGCCGACCTCGGCACCGCCGTCAACATCGTCGCGATGGTCTTCGGCAACCTCGGGCCTGACTCGGGCACCGGGGTCGCGTTCACCCGCGACCCTGGCAGCGGCCAGCAGGGGATCTACGGTGACTACCTGCAGAACGCCCAGGGCGAGGACGTCGTGGCCGGCATCCGCAACACCGTCCCGCTGCAAGAGCTCGAGCGGATCGACCCCAAGTCCTACCCCGAGCTGCTGCAGATCATGGCGAAGCTCGAGAGCCACTACAAGGACCTGTGCGACATCGAGTTCACGATCGAGCGCGGCAAGCTGTGGATGCTGCAGACCAGGGTCGGCAAGCGGACGGCCGGGGCCGCGTTCCGGATCGCGGTCCAGCTGGTCGACCAGGACCTGATCGACATGAACGAGGCGCTGCGCCGGGTCACTGGCGCGCAGCTGGCGCAGCTGATGTTCCCCAGGTTCGGTAACACCGCCGGCGCCACCCTGATCACCAAGGCGATCAGCGCCTCCCCAGGCGCCGCTGTCGGCAAGGCCGTTTTCGATTCGGCCACGGCGGTCGAGTGGGACGAGCGCGGCGAGGACGTAATCCTGGTCCGCCGCGAGACCAACCCGGACGACCTGCACGGGATGATCGCCGCCCGCGGCATCCTGACCAGCCGCGGCGGCAAGACCAGCCACGCGGCCGTGGTCGCCCGCGGCATGGGCAAGACGTGCGTATGCGGCGCCGACCAGCTCGAGGTCGACGTCAAGGCCCGCCAGTTCAGTACTCAGGGCCCTGACGGCCAGCTTGTGGTCCGCGAGGGCGACGTGATCTCGATCGACGGCACGTCGGGCGCGGTCTATCTCGGCGAGGTGCCGGTCGTCGCCTCACCCGTGGTCGAGTACTTCGAGGGCACCCTCGACCCGACCGCCGACGAGCTCGTCAGCGCCGTGCACAGGATCATGACGCACGCCGACCAGCGGCGCAGGCTCGGCGTCCGGGCCAACTCAGACACCGGCGAGGACTCGGCGCGCGCGGTCAGGTTCGGCGCCCAGGGCATCGGCCTGACCAGGACCGAGCACATGTTCCTCGGCGAGCGGCGGCAGCTCGTGGAGCGGCTGATCCTGGCCGAGGACGACGAGGGAAGGGAAGCGGCGCTCGCCGAGCTCGAGCCGCTGCAGCGCGGCGACTTCGTCGAGATCCTCGAGGCGATGGACGGGCTGCCGGTAACGATCAGGCTGCTCGACCCGCCGCTGCACGAGTTCCTGCCCGACCTGACCGACCTGTCGGTCAAGGTCGCGCTGGCCGGGGACCAGGCCACCGAGAAGGACAAGAAGCTGCTCGAGGAGGTCCGCCGGCTGCACGAGCAGAACCCGATGCTCGGCCTGCGCGGCGTCCGCCTCGGGCTCGTCATCCCCGGGCTCTACGAGATGCAGGTACGGGCGATCGCGCACGCCGCGGCCGACCGGATCAAGGCGGGCGGGAACCCGCACCCGGAAATCATGATCCCGCTGGTCGCCGCCGTGCAGGAACTTGAGGCCGCCAGGGACGAGGCCGAGCAGGTGCTCGCCGAGGTCGCCGAGGAAACCGGGGTCAGCGGCCACACCCTGATCGGCACGATGATCGAGGTGCCCAGGGCCGCGCTGACCGCCGGCCAGATCGCCCAGGCGGCCGAGTTCTTCTCCTTCGGCACCAACGACCTGACCCAGATGGGCTGGGGCTTCTCCCGTGACGACGTGGAAGGATCGTTCTTCGGCCGCTACATCGAGATGGGCATCTTCGGCGTCTCGCCGTTCGAGACGCTGGACGCCGACGGCATCGGGCGCCTGGTCAAGATCGCTGTCGCCGAGGGCCGCGCCGCGAGGCCAGACCTGAAGGTCGGCGTCTGCGGGGAGCACGGCGGCGACCCCGAGTCCGTCCGGTTCTTCCACGAGGCGGGCTTGGACTACGTCTCCTGCTCGCCGTTCCGGGTTCCCGTTGCCAGGCTTGAGGCCGGCCGGGCCGTCGCACTCGAGGACTCAGGGGGCAGCGACAGCAGGTGACCGCAGGCAGCGCAGGCTGGACCGCAGGCAGCGAACGCTGGAGCGAAGCCAGCGCAGGCTGGACCGGAGGCAGCGGATGCTGGAGCGGAGCCGGCGGACGTTGGACCGCGGGTGCCGTCTATGACCGGCACGCGACGGCAAGGTTCGCGCCCGAGCCCGCCAAGAGTGCCGAGAGCGGTGAACGCAGCCCGTTCCAGCGGGACCGGGCCAGGGTCCTGCACAGCTCCGCGCTGCGCAGGCTGGCCGCCAAGACGCAGGTGGTCGAGGTCGGGCAGGCCGACTTCCCGCGCACGAGGCTGACGCACTCGCTGGAGTGCGCGCAGATCGGCAGGGAACTCGGGGCC
>DASWGE010000340.1:0-2574 GCA_036393895.1 Streptosporangiaceae bacterium
GAGGTAACCTCAGCCCGTGCCAGCGGCTCTTCGCCCCAGATATGTCCCGGTGCGCCCGCTCAGCGGGCTTGCCGCGCTGCTCGGTCTCAGGCAGCCCGACGTTGACTCGTCCTTTATCCATCACGGACTCCGCGGGGTCAGCGGGATCACCCATGATTCCACCGCCGTCCAGCCCGGTGACCTGTACGCTGCCTTGCCGGGCAGCAGGCACCACGGCGCGGCGTTCTGCGGGCAGGCCGCAACGGCCGGCGCCGTGGCCGTGCTCACCGATCCGGCCGGCCGGGACCGGGCCATCCGCAGCGGACTGCCGGTCTTCGTGGTGGCCGATCCGCGCGCGAGGCTCGGCGAGGTTGCCTCCTGGATCTACGGCGATCCGTCGAACCGGCTGCCGCTGATCGGCGTCACGGGAACCAGCGGGAAGACAACCACGACTTACCTGATCGAATCTGGGTTGCGGATGGCTGGGCATCTGACCGGCCTAGTCGGCGGCGTCGAGACAAGGATCGGTGCCGCGGTGGAGCCGAGCAAGCTGACGACCCCAGAAGCCACCGACTTGCAGGCGCTCTTGGCGGTCATGGCAGAAGACAAGATAACGGCGGCCGTGATGGAGGTGTCCAGTCACGCGCTCGCGCTCGGCCGGGTGGCAGGCACCTCCTTCGAGGTAGCCGTGTACACCAACCTGTCACAGGACCACCTGGACTTCCATCACGACATGGACAGCTACTTCGCCGCCAAGGCCGAGCTGTTCACGCCGCGCTACTCGAAGACGGCCGTGGTGAACGTCGATGATCCCCGCGGCCGCAGGCTCGCCAACCGGTCGCCCATCCCCGTCACGACCTACTCGGCGACCGGGCGATCAGGCGCCGACTGGCGCGCCGCGGACGTCCGGTGCGGAGCGGACGGTTCCGCGTTCCAGGTTGTGGGACCCGGCGGGGTGGAGGCCGATGCGTCGATCACACTGCCCGGGCCGTTCAACGTGGCCAACGCGCTGGCCGCGATCGTCGCACTGGTTGAGACCGGGGTGGACCTCGCCGAAGCGGTCGCCGGCGTGGCCGCATGCCCAGGCGTGCCCGGCCGTCTCGAGCGGGTAGGAACCGACCAGGACTTGACGGTGCTCGTGGATTATTCCCACAAGCCTGGCGCCGTCGAGGCCGTGCTGACCGCGCTGCGGCCGGTCACCGCGGGCAGCCTGCGGATCGTGCTCGGCTGCGGCGGTGAGCGCGACACGGCGAAGCGGCCGCTGATGGGGGCCATCGCCGCCGAGCTAGCTGACGTCGCGGTCTTCACCAATGACAACCCCCGGTCAGAGGATCCGCTGGCTATCCTCGGCGACATGCTGGCGGGCACGCTCTCGGTGCCGCCGAAGGACCGGGCGCACGTGATCATCGAACCTGACCGCGCGGCCGCGATCGGAGTGGCAATTAGCGGTGCGGCCAAGGGAGACATCGTCCTCATTGCTGGCAAGGGCCATGAGCGCGGGCAGTATGTGGAGGATCAGGTCATCCCCTTCGATGACCGCGAAGTCGCCGCGCGAGCGCTGGCCGAGCGGGCCAGGGCTGACCGGTCCAATGCCGAGCTCGCTCGGGCGCGGCTTGCCGACTGGCCGGAGGACGCGTGATCCCGCTTTCGATCGAACAGATCGCTCAGATCACCGGCGCGAACCTGGACTGCGTGCCTGACCCGGCGGCTGTTGTCACCGGTCCGGTCGTCATCGACTCACGGGAGGCCGGTGCAGGCGCGCTGTTCGCTGCGCTGCCCGGCGAACGCGCAGACGGCCACGACTTCGCGGCTGATGCCGCTGCCGCGGGCGCTGTCGTCATGCTCGGCACGCGGCGCACCGGAACGCCCGCGCTGCTTGTCGCCGACGTTCCTGCCGCGCTCGGCAGCCTGGCCAGGGCAGTGGTCGACCGCCTGCCCGGCCTCGTGATCGCGGGCATCACCGGCTCGGCAGGGAAGACGACGACCAAGGACCTCGCGGCGCAGCTGATTGGCTCGCTGGGGCCGACTGTCTCGCCGCAGAATTCGTTCAACAATGAAATCGGCCATCCCCTTACCGTGCTGCGGGCCGGGGAGCACACCAGGTATCTCATTGCCGAGCTTTCCGCACGAGGTCTCGGCCACATCGCGGCGCTGTGCAAGATCGCGCCGCCGCGGCTCGGGGTCGTGCTGTGCGTCGGAAACGCGCATGCGGGCGAGTTCGGCGGCCTGACGCAGATCGCGGCGGCCAAGGCCGAACTGCCGCAGGCGCTGCCTGCCGACGGCGTGGCGCTGCTGAACGCTGACGACCCGCTGGTCGCCGCGATGGCGGCCGACACTGCCGCGCGGGTCGTGAAGTTCGGCCGGTCGGCGGACGCGGAGGTGCGCGCGACCGCGGTGAGCCTGGACGGCCTCGGCAGGCCTAGCTTCACCCTGAACACGCCGGACGGGTCGGCACCGGTCCAACTCCGCCTGCACGGCGAGCACAACGTCACCAACGCGCTCGCCGCGGCCGCGCTAGCCGCGCAGCTTGGCATGAACGCGACTGCCCTCGCCGCCGGACTCTCAGCGGCCACCGCGCAAAGCAAGTGGCGGATG
>DASWGE010000341.1:0-2561 GCA_036393895.1 Streptosporangiaceae bacterium
GGCCGCCCCGACCGGGAGGCATTCCCGGAGGCCACCGAAAGCAGGGATAGTGCCTGAGATGACCGACACGCACGCGCATGGCCTCGCGGCCGCCGAGCCGCGCGCCGACTCAGCCGAGAACGCTGCGCTGCCGGCCATCGAGCTGGCCGGCGTGTCGAAGGAGTTCCGCACCAGACGCGACGTCGTGGCGGCGGTCCGCACGATGGACCTCCAGATCGCCGAGGGTGAGTTCTTCTCCCTGCTCGGGCCGTCCGGTTGCGGCAAGACGACCACCATGCGCATGATCGCCGGCTTCGAGGATCCCACCACGGGGACGGTGCGGCTCCGAGGCAGGGACGTCACCGGGGTGCCGCCCAACAAGCGCGACGTGAACATGGTGTTCCAGTCCTACGCACTCTTCCCGCACATGAACGTCTTTGAGAACGTGGCGTTCGGCCTGCGGCGCAGGAACGTGCCCAGGGACCAGATCAGCCGGCAGGTCGACGACATGCTCGACATCGTCGACCTCGGCGGACGCGGTCACCGCAGGCCGAGGGAGCTGTCGGGCGGCCAGCAGCAACGGGTGGCGCTGGCGCGCGCACTGGTCAACCATCCGCGGGCGCTGCTACTCGATGAGCCGCTCGGCGCCCTCGACCTGAAGCTCAGGCAGGCCATGCAGGTCGAGCTCAAGCGGATCCAGCGCGAGGTCGGGATCACGTTTGTCTACGTGACGCACGACCAGAACGAGGCGCTGACTATGTCCGACCGGATCGCGGTCATGAACGACGGCGTGATCGAGCAGCTGGCCGCGCCCAGAGAGATCTACGAGCACCCGGCCAGCCGGTTCGTGGCCGGCTTCATCGGGACGTCGAACCTGCTGACCGGCACCGCGAGCCGCGTGACGGACACCGAGGCCGTCATCGAGGTCAGCTCCGACGAGCGGATCGTGGTCCCGCTGCGGGGAGTTCAAGCCGGCGTGGGCGACAACCTCGAGATCACCGTCCGCCCGGAGAAGATCGAGCTCACCGCCGAGCGGCCGGCCACCGCGGGCTGCGCGCTGCGCGGCACCATCACCGAGGTGGTCTACCTCGGCACATCCACGAACTTCACAGTATCGACCACGACCGGCGCTGACATGGTCGTGTTCCAGCAGAACTCGGCCGCGGCCGGCCACGTGGCCGGCCGCGGCGACAGCATCTGGCTGTCCTGGCAGCCAGAACACTCGTACCTGATCGGCTAACAGCCCCAGAGGAGGAACCCATGACCGAGCGGAATGGCTCAGATCCGCATGAGTCAGCGATCGACCCGTCCGTGTGGCGCGGCATGACCCAGAGCAGGATGTCACGCAGACACCTGCTCGCCTCCGCTGGCACCGGCGCGGGCATGCTCGGCATGTCCGCCGTCCTGGCCGCCTGCGGCGTGAAGGGCGCGACATCATCGGGGGGACCGAAGCCGGCCGGCGGAGTAGGCACGGCGGCGTGGTGGGCGAAGCAGAAGTCCACCAAGACCGTCAACTTCGCGAACTGGCCGTACTACATCGACGTCGTCAAGGGCAAGCACTTGTCGCTTGAGCGTTTCACCGCGACGACCGGCATCACCGTGAACTACACCGAGCCGATCGGCAACAACATGCCGTTCTACGCCAAGATCAGGACGTCGCTATCGGCGAAGCAGTCCACGGGCTACGACATCATCGTGATGACAAACAACAGCCCTGCGATCGGCTACCTGATCCAGTTCGGCTGGCTGACGCCGCTCGACCAGAGCGCGATGACCAACTTCAACAAGAACGCCGGGCCGCTGGTCAAGAACCCGTCCTGGGACCCGCACAACAAGTACACGATGGCCTGGCAGTCCGGCTGGACCGCTATCGGCTACAACTCGGCGATTATCAAGAACCCCGGCACCAGCGTCGACATCCTGTTCGACAAGAAGTACGCGGGCAAGGTCGGGATGATGAACGACCCCCAGGAACTCGGCAGCGTGGGCCTGCTCGCGATCGGCGTCGACCCGGCAACCTCCACCGAGTCCGACTGGGCGAAGGCGGCCAAGAAGCTGAACCAGCAGAGGAGCGACGGCATCGTCCGCGCTTACTACGACCAGAGCTACATCGACCACCTGAAGAACGGCGACACCGTCGTCACGCAGGCCTGGTCCGGCGACATCTTCCAGGCCGACCTGAACAGCAAGTACCGCGACCTGGCGCTGCTCATTCCCAACGAGGGCGGCATGTTCTGGACCGACAACATGTGCATCCCGATGTACGCGCAGAACCCGAGGGACGCCATGACGCTGATGGACTTCTACTACCAGCCAGACGTCGAAGCCGTCGTGGAGTATTACGACGACTACATCTGCCCGGTGCCGGCCGCCAAGCAGGCGCTGCTGAGCCCGACGGGATGGGCCGCGAAGGCGCTCAAGGAGCTAGCGCCGGAAATCGGCCTGCCGACCAGCAAGACCGCCGACGCGCCGACCGTGTTCCCGACCCCGGCGTACGTCAAGAACTCGCGCCCCTACTACCTGTACAAGAGCCAGGAAGAGCTGACCGCGTGGAACAACCTGTTCTTGCCGATCACGCAGGG
>DASWGE010000342.1:0-3921 GCA_036393895.1 Streptosporangiaceae bacterium
TGTGGGCGAGGAGCCCGAACGGCACTAGCGTCCTTGACTGGGCTCTTGGTGTCACCGGCATCAGGCTCGCGGAGCTCGAGCGGGCGCTCGATTCGGCGGGACCCGACCCGTCGCCGGTCCTGATGGTGCCGCACCTGTCCGGGGCTCCAGGGCCGTGGCCGCAGGTCAGTTCTACCGCCGGATCGGTGCTCGGCCTGACCCTGGCCACCTCCGGCGCCGATCTTGTCCGGGCCGCCCTTGAAGGCATCGCGATCGAGCTCACGCTCGCGGCTGGCGCACTACGCGCTGGCGGCTGTCCGATCAGGATCTGCACCGTCGCGGGCGGCGGGGCCAGGTCGCCCTGGTGGATGCAGCTCAAGGCCGACCTTCTCGGGATGCCTGTGCACGTTGCGCAGGTGCGCGAGCCCGGCACGCTCGGCGCCGCAATTCTCGCCGGGGTGGGCGCTGGCGTCTACGGATCGGTTGGCGAGGCGGCCGCGCAGGCGCGCATCGCCCGGCGGTTCGAGCCCGATGAAGAGCGTGCGTCACGATACGAGCGGAAACTGGCGAAGCATAAATACTGGGCGCGGGCGCTGCTGCCGGCCGGGAGGGAATTCTGATGCCGCACGCTGGAGACCTGCTTGCGGGCTTGCTCGAAGCGGCAGGCGTCACGTATGTCTTCGGCCAGCCCGGCGGTCAGACCGCGGCGCTGTACGACGGCATCGCCCACCAGCCTGACGTTCGCCACGTGCTGGTCAGGGATGAGCGTTCCGGGGCCTACGCCGCAGACGCCTTCGCCAGGCTGACCGGCCGGCCTGGCGTCTGCGACGTCACCGTCGGGCCAGGGACGACCAAGCTCGCCGACGGGCTCGTCGAGAGCCTGAACGCATCGGTCCCGGTGATCGCGATCGTCGGGGAACTGCCGGCCGACTGGGAGCCGCTCCGGGACAAGGGGGTGGCCTCACAGGGATTTGGCCAGGTCGGCTTCCTGACCTCGATCACGAAGGCGACGCTGGTCGTCCCCAGCGTCGCCACCCTCCCCGACCTGATCCGCGGCGCCTTCAGGATCGCGACTAGCGGACGCCCCGGCCCGGTCGCGGTCGTAGTCCCGCACGACGTCCTGGATTCAGCTTGGGACCCGGACGTTGGCGCGCCGGACTGTCTGGCCGATGACAGGTTCTCGCGCGCCCCTGCATTCAGGCCTGTTGCCGACCCGGCCAGCATCGCCGAGGCCGCGGCGCTGCTCGACGCATCGGCCCGGCCGCTGATCATCGCTGGCGGCGGCGTCCATACTTCGCGCGCCACTAGCGAACTCGCCGATCTGGCGAATCGCACTGGCGCCGTGGTCGTCACCAGCTTCACCGGGAAAGGGGCGGTGGACGAGACCGCGCCGCTGGCGGCCGGGGTGCTGAACCCGCTGGGCAGCACGGCGTCGCTCGAGCTCGCGCGGCGGGCGGACACAGTGTTCTGGTGCGGCTGCAAGGTCGGACAGAACACCAGCCACAACTGGCAGCTGCCGTTGCCGCATCAGGCAACCATTCAGCTGGACATTGACCCGGCGGAACTCGGGCGCACATTCCGGCCCAGCGTCGCCCTGCACGGCGATGCGCGGGCGACGCTTGAGGCGCTGGCCAGCAGCGTCCGGGAGCAACGCAGGGGGGCGTGGCGACAGATCGCAGCTCAGGCCGTCGGCGAAGCGGCATCCGCCCGCCTGGCCGAGGAGGCGTCCGACGCCGTCCCCGTTGCGCCGCAGCGCGTCATCTCTGAACTCGCTGCCCGGCTGGGGGCCGGCGACGTGGTCGTCAGCGACGCGAGCTTCTCGGCGGGATGGATCGCCGCGCACCTGCCAGCTCGCCGCGGCGGCCGGGACTTCCTGTTCGCTCGCGGGCAAGGCGGGCTCGGGTACGCCGTTCCGGCGGCGATCGGCGCCTGCGCCGCCCGCCCGGACGACCGCGTTGTCACGGTGAGCGGGGACGGCGGATTCAGCTACGCCATCGGCGAACTTGCGACGCACGCGCAGCTTGGCACCCGCTCCACGCATCTCGTGCTGAACAATGGCTCCCTCGGCTGGCTCGCGATGTGGCAGCGGCTCTACTTCGATGGTTTGCGCCAGTCCGTCGACCTTGAGAGCCCGTCGACGCGGCCTTCGTTCGCCGGTGCCGCCCGGAGCCTCGGCTGCACGGCCTTCGAGGTCGTACGCCCAGGCGATCTGGCCGGGACGCTGGATGCCGCGCTCGGCTCCGACGGTCCGGCCGTGGTCGAGATCCGGATCGACCCCGCCGCTACGCCCATTCACAGCTTCCGCCGACGCTTGGCCGAAGGCGACCAGCTCCCCAGGGCGCCCCGACCTGGCACGGTTTACCGAGTCCCGGCCTGGCATCGCAGTCCGCTCGTCCCGGCGCCGAGCGCCGGCGAGGACAAAGAAAGGAACGCAGGCCGAACCCAGCATTGACTCAGCCTCACGAACCTGCATACATTTCCGCCTGAGCGCGGTCGCCGCGGACGACCGCCCCAGCGACCTGGCCACCGGGAGGCCGGACGATGGCAGACGTGCGCGTGCGGGAAGCAGGCTCGATTCGGGTCAACATCGGCGACCGGGTCGAGGATCTGGATACGCCTCTCATCCTGGCCGACCTGGACCGGATGGAACGGAACATCAGCGACTGGCAGTCGTACATGGATGCTCACGGGGTCAAGCTCCGCGTCCACGTCAAGACGCACAAGGTTGCTGAGATCGCGCTGCTGCAGCTCGCGGCTGGCGCCCGCGGAATCTGCTGCGCGAAGATCAGCGAGGCTGAGCCATTCGCCGCCGCCGGCGTCACTGACATCGCGCTGGCCTACCCGATCTTCGGTGCGCAGAAATGGGCCAGGATCGCCGAGCTGGCCGCAACGGGCGTGCGGATGACGGCGAACTGCGACAGCGAGGAAGCGATCCGCCAGGCCTCAGACGCCGGCGCCGCTGCGGGGGTCGTCCTGCAGTTGCAGGTCGACGTCGATAGCGGGATGGCCCGCGGCGGGATCCCGCTCGCCGAGGTCGACAGGATCGAGGCGCTTGCCCGCCTGATCGAGAGCCTGCCCGGCGTCGAATTCGACGGGCTGACCACGCACCGGTCCTACTTCTTCGAAGGCAAGCGCAGCCGAGAGGAAGAGGGCCACACAGAGGGCGCTCAGCTGGTCGCGGTCGCCGATGCGCTGCGCGCCAGGGGCGTGGCTGTTCGCGAGGTCAACGCCGGCGGCTCATTCACCGGCAAGTACGTTGCCGAGGTACCAGGAATCACCGAGGTCCGGGCCGGAACCTACGTCTTTTACGACGTCATGCACGTGGCCGAGGGCAGCGCCACCGAGGACCAGCTGGCCCTGACGGCGTTGTGCCGGGTCGTCAGCCGCTGGGGCGACAGCGGCCTGACCATCGACGGCGGGACGAAGACTTTCTCCGGTGACCGTGGTGTCGTTGGCACGGGCAACGCGCAAGAGGCGCCGCCTGCGATGACCTACTCAACCGATGGCCGGGTCATCATCGAGCGACTGACTGAGGAGCACGGCATGGGGCATCCGGTGAGCGCTGCCGATGTCGCGCTGGGAGAGAGGCTGCGGTTCTACCCGTTCCACGCTTGCACCTGCTGCAACCTCACGAACGAGATCGTCGCCGTCAGGGGTGATCGCGTCGAGGCCATCTGGAAGGTGACCGCGCGCGGGCTGCGTACCTGACCGGATCCGCTGACCACGCCCGATGAGGACTTCGGCCGGATGCTCGATCTGGTCGGTGAGGTCACGGAATTCATCGCGGATCGAGTCGGCGGAAAGGTCACCGCCAGCGTCTGAAAGGGGAGAGATGACGAAGCACGTGATCCAGGCCGAGGGTGGCGCCCCGCCTCTCGGCGCCTATTCGCACGGATGGCGCGCCGGCGGCTTCATCTATATCACGGGGACCGGGCCGATCGG
>DASWGE010000343.1:0-6323 GCA_036393895.1 Streptosporangiaceae bacterium
CCAGAATGCGAGGCACCTTGAACTGACCGGCCTCCGCAGCGGGCGCCTGGGAGAGCACGACATCCGCGCTCAGGCACGGCGTCACGACATCCTCCCGGAATACGTTCGACAGGTCAGCGGCGTGCGTCATGGGCGGAATCCCGGCGGCCGCGACCTCCTGCACCCTGGCGACGGCGCCGATGATGACATCGAGCTGGCCGGCGAATCTGTCCAGCTCTTCGTCGGTCAGGGCCAGCCGGGACAGCGTGGCGAGGTGGGCTACCTCATCGCGGGTAATAGGCACCCGCTCATCCTAGAGGCCGCCCGGCGGCCCAGCCGAACCCATTACAACCGGCCACCGAATCCGCGCCCGCCCGGCCACGCCTCCGCGCCCCTCCCATCGCCGGATGGAACCCGGGATTGATCCCCTCAACCCGGATGAATCCGGGGATTCACCGCTGCAGCCGCCGGTCAGGCTCCGGGCAGGGCCCTAGCCAGCCGGTTGGCAGCTGACGCAAACTGATTCGCGGCGTTGTATTCCTCATCCAGCCACGCGGTGGCCCTACTCGCGTTCATCGGCTTGGCGAAGTGCCAGCCCTGGGCGCCCTCGCAGCCGATCATCCGCAGCGCGGCCGCGGTTGCTTCGGTTTCTACGCCTTCGCCGATCGAGCGGATGCCAAGCGACTGGGCAAGCCGCACGAGTGACTTGACCGTCATGCTCTGCTCCGGACGGTCGGGCAGGCCGCTGACCAGGGCCGGGTCGAGCTTGATCTCGCTGATGCCGAGCCTGGTGAGCTGCGCGAGCGTGGAGTAGCCGGTGCCGAAGTCGTCGAGGCTGACGCCCACGCCGAGCTCGACGAGCTTGGCCACGGTCGATGCCGCCTGAGCGGGCTTGCCGGCCAGGACCTGCTCGTTGATGTCGACCCTGAGCGCGTCGGGCGGCAGCCCGTACCGCTCGAGTGCCTGCATGATCATGTGGGTGACGTGAGTGCTGAGCAGGTCCCTGGCGGGCAGGTTGACGCACACCTGGACCGGCAGATCGGCGGCCCACCACCTCGCAGTCTGGCGCAGCGCCTTACTGAGAACGTGCTCGGTCAGCTCGCTGATCAGGTGTGACTGCTCAGCGAGCCCGATGAAGTCGGCCGCGGCCAGCACTCCGCGGCGCGGGTGCCGCCAGCGTGCGAGCGCCTCCATGCCGATGGTCTTCTCATCCGACAGCCGCACCTTGGGCTGGAAGTACAGCTCGATCTCGCCGCGCATGACCGCCATGCGCAGGTCGCTGGCGAGCGCGAGCCGTTCGGCCGAGTTTCGATCGGCATCGGGCGTATACCGCTCGATCCCGCTATGCCGTTCTTTCGCCAGGTACATGGCGACGTCTGCGCGCTGCATCAGCTGATCGAAGCCACTGGCGTCGTCCGGGTAGATGGCGATCCCGACGCTCGCCTCAACCTGGAAGGTCATGGCCTCCAGGCGGACCGGTTCGGCCAGCGCCACCCGCAGCCGGGAGGCGACCTCACGGGCCGCGGCGACCTCCTTGACCGACGGCAGCAGCACGGCGAACTCGTCACCGCCAAGGCGGGCGACGACATCGCCTGGCCTGACGCTGTGCGCGAGACGATGCGCCACGATCTGCAGGAGCCGGTCCCCGACGGCGTGCCCGAGCGTGTCGTTGACCTGCTTCAGTCCGGTGGACCTGTCCAGGTCGATCAGCAGGAACCCGGCCCTGGTGCCGGCGACGCCGGCGCTGGCCAGCGCCTCGCCGCTGCGCTTGGCCAGCATCTTACGGTTGAGCAGGCCAGTCAGCTCGTCATGATTGGCCTGATGATCGCGCTGTACGGACTTCGCCGCGCCGATGTACGCGGCCCCGAGCGGGAACGCGAACAGCGCGACGACAATCGCCGAGCCAGTATTCATCGCTAGGACCAGAAGCAGCGCGGTCGTGAACAGGACCAGGTGGATTCCAGCCTGGAACGGCATATTCGCGCGGATGGCCGCCTTCAGCGGCGTGCGCCTGCTGAAGCAGACCGCGAGCATGACGAGAAGGAAGCTGACCACGAAGTAGGCCAGCCCGGCGAGCAGCAGTACCGCCAGCGTCCGGTTGCTCGGAATAAACGGATTATCCGTAAAGGGAGAGACGTTGCTCACCCAGAGCACCGCCTCCGCTGCGGCTAGGCTCAGGATGACCTGAGCCGCATCGAACGCGACCCGGTGCGGTGCATGGCGGGCCAGCCCCACCAGGAGGATCGCGGCCGCTCGCATCAGCACCGCGATTGTAAAGCCCCAGAACAGCAGGATCGCCAGCGTAATCGTGCGGGCAACGGCAGGTGAATCGGATGCCGATCGGCCCGGAGTGGTCAGCGGCCAGATCTCGGCGGCCACGACCATCCCGGCCATCACCCAGAAAATGGGGGGGTTAGCAAGGTGCGCCACGTCCCGCAGGTGAGCGGCAGCTACGCCGAGCACGGCCGCGCCCGCGACCGATACCGCTGCGGTGTAGATCCACGGCGGCGAGCCGAAACGCGGGACGACGTCGGTTGTGTCGTTCGGGTTCCTCATAGCGTCCTCACGGCCGCCGGCATCAACCCGGGGGGGTTTCCGGTTCGTGAAAGTATGTCAGGCATCGTACCTATGAAACCGCACTTGATGAAACCATACGCACACTATCTGTTACTAGGCGTCCCTGTCGTGGGCAACCCGTTACAGTTCGCGAAGCGTGCTGGTAGGTCCCCAGAGCGGCCCGATTGTCGGCATTGTCAGCACCTGCGCAGCGCTATCCGGACAGGGCCGCGCTATCCGGACGAGGCCGCCTCGGCCGCAGCCGCCTCGGCCGCGGCCGCGGGCCCATCGGCGAGTAGCACCGCCAGGCCTGCCTCGTCGAGGACGGGCACGCCAAGCGAGGCCGCCTTGTCCAGTTTGGAGCCTGGACTCTCGCCAGCTACGACGAAGCTGGTCTTCTTCGATACCGAGCCGGACACTTTTCCGCCGCTGGCCTCAATGGCTTCGGCTGCCTCGTCCCTGGTGTAGCCCTCGAGGCTGCCGGTCAGTACAACGGTCACCCCGGCCAGCGGCCCGCCGGGCTGCCCATCACCCAGCGTGAACCCGGCGAACTCGGGGTCGGCGAGCTTGACCCCCGCATCGCGCCATTTGGCCACGATCGCCTGATGCCAGTCGACGCTGAACCAGTCAATGATCGAGCCAGCTATCGTCGGGCCGACCTCGTCCACCAGCATCAGCGTCTCGGCCGGCGCCGAGGCAATGGCATCGACCGACCCAAACGCGGCTGCCAGCGCCCTGGCCGCTGTGGGCCCGACGTGCCTGATCGACAGCGCCACGAGCACCCGCCACAGCGGGCGGTTACGCGCCTCATCCAGGTTCCTCAGCAGGCTCGTCGCGTTCGCCGTCAGGTCGCCGCCGATAGTGACGAAGAACGGGCTCTGCTTGACCTTGTCGGCAGTCAGCGAGAATAGGTCGCCCTCGTCGGTGACGAGGCCCGCGTCGAGCAGCGCAGACGCCGCCTCGTAGCCGAGCACCTCGATGTCGAAGGCTCCCCTGCCGGCCAGGTGAAACAGCCGCTCCCGCAGCTGGGCAGGGCACGACCTGGTGTTCGGGCACCGCCAGTCCACCTCCGTCGCCTCGCGCGCGAGCGGTGTCCCGCAACTCGGGCAGGTATCGGGGAAGACGAAGGCCCGCTCGTCACCGGACCGCAGGTCGAGGACGGGCCCGACCACCTCGGGAATGACGTCGCCGGCCTTGCGGAGCACGACCATGTCGCCGATCAGCACGCCCTTGCGCGCGATCTCGTCCTCGTTGTGCAGGGTCGCCCGCTCCACCGTCGAGCCGCTCACCTTGACCGGGGTCATCACGGCGAACGGAGTGACCCGGCCGGTCCTGCCGACATTCACCCTGATGTCGAGGAGCCTGGTAGTGACCTCCTCCGGTGGATACTTAAAGGCGATCGCCCAGCGCGGCGCCCGGCTGGTGAAGCCGAGTGCCTCCTGCACCGGTATCTGATCGAGCTTGACCACTACGCCGTCGATCTCATAGGGCGGGTCGTGCCGGTGCTCCTCGTAGTGGCCGATGTACTCCCGCACCCCGTCGATGCCGTCGACCACCTGGTACAACTCGCTGACCGGCAGTCCCCACTCGCGCAGCCGGTCGTACCACCCGGACTGACTATCCGGCCTCGCCGTCTTCTCTCCTTCGATGGCACCGACACCGTGCAGGATGAGGCCGAGCGGCCTGCTCGCGGTGACCGCAGGGTCCTTCTGCCGCAGCGACCCGGCCGCCGTGTTCCTGGGGTTCACGAACGGCGGTTTGCCGGCTTGCGCCTGCCGCTCGTTGAGCTCGTGAAACGCTGTCACAGGCAGGAACACCTCGCCCCTGACCTCAAGCGTGGCCGGCCAGCCCGAGCCGCTCAGCCGCGCTGGCGCGGCGGCAATCGTGCGGACATTTGCGGTCACGTCCTCGCCTGTCACCCCGTCGCCCCTGGTCGCGGCCCTGGCCAGGGCACCGTCCCGGTAGACCAGGTCGACCGCGAGACCGTCGATCTTGAGCTCGCACAGGAACGGGCCGGTACCGCCAAGCCGCTCGGCCCGCGCGAACCAGCTATCGAGCTCGGCCGCCGAGAAGGCGTTGTCGAGACTGAAAAGCCGTACGAGGTGGCGGACCGGCGCGAAGCCGGCCGCGACGCCGTCGCCGACCTGCTGGGTCGGCGAGTCCGGTGTGCGCAGGTCGGGGTATTCCTCCTCGAGCTGGCGGAGCTCGCGCAGCAGCGCGTCGAATTCCGCGTCCGAGATGACCGGGGAGTCGAGCACGTGATACCTGTGGTTGTGCTCGGCAACCTGTTCTGCCAGATCGGCGTGGCGATGTCTGGCCTGGTCATCGGCCTGGCTGATCTCGGCGCCAGCGCCGGCGCTTACGCTGGCTTCCGCGCCGACCTCGGCCAGTTCCACCTCATCAGCTTCAGTCACCGCACTCCCTCCTCGATCAGTTCAGGAATCAGGCGCGCCGCCGCCTGACACTGCGCGAGCACGTCCCTGGCCCGGGCGGGCGAGGCGCCGGCGAGCCCGCACGCCGGCGTCACCACGACCTGCTGAGGTAGCGCGGCAAGCGGGAGCCCGATCCGGCGCCACAGCGCGATGATCGCCTCTGCCGTCGATCGCGCGGCGTCGCCTGGCGCGCCCGCGGCCCCCCCGCCTGGCCGGCCATTGGCCGCGGGAACCGCCGCTGGGCGCACGGACGTGGCGCCTCGGCGGGCCAGCACCGCATCCTGGAGCGGGGGGACCGCGCCGACGGCAATGCCGAGTCCGGCCTCGGCGACCTCCCCGACCGAGTCCTCGTCCTCGCGGCGCAGGAGGCCGAGGTCGAAGGACACCGCGCGGGCTCCGGCGCTCACCATCACGCTGAACGGCACGTCGGGCGCGCAGCAGTGGATCATGCCAGGCGCCCCAGCCGCGTCCAGTGCCGCACGGAGGCCGTCAGCGGCGACGGAATGGTCAATGGCTGGGACGCGGCGGAGGCCGCTGGCCGTCGGCAGCGAGCCAGCCAGGACGCCGGGTAGGGCTGGCTCGTCGAACTGAACGAGCAGCGCCGTTCCAGGCAGCCTGCGCCGGACGTCGGCCACGTGCGCGGTTACGCCTTCGGCCAGCGATGCGGTCAGATCGGCCACGGCGCCCGCGTCGGACAGCGCCGGCTCGACGCTGCGAGTCAGCTCAAGGGACGCGGCAAGAGTCCACGGCCCGCACAACTGGATCTTGAAAGCTCCCCTGTAGCCCGCCGCCGCGGCCTCGATCGCATCGAGGTCCGCCTCCAGCATTCCGACTGCCCTGCCCAGGTCACGGCCTCGCCGTTCGGCCAGCCGCCAGCCCGCCGCCGTCGTCTCGACCGGAAGCTCGACGAGCAGCGCGGAGGTGCGGCCAACGAGATCGGCTCCTGGACCGCGCGCCGGCAGCTCGGGCAGGAACGGCAAGTTCGGCAGCTCGCCGAGGATGACCGCGGCGGCCTCATCGGGATTCGTGCCCGGCATCGAGCCCACGCCGCTAGCGCTCTGCGCAGGCCACGGAATCTGCTCTTCGCTGCTCACCGGCATATCCTAACGACCGGCCCGCCATCCTGACTTGCTGCACGTTGCGTGACCGCAAATGCGGCAAACCGGGCGACGGAATGACTGCGGCGCACAGTAAGCAGGGGGTAGCAGCCTCAGGCGCACATCGCGGTCAATCCGGTGGCCGAGATCGTTGCGGAGGCCAGGACGGTGTCACCCCGGTAGAGGACCGCTGCCTGACCTTTCGCCACGCCGCGGGCGGGCGTGTGCAGCCTGATCCGCAGCGCCCCTTCAGCCAGCC
>DASWGE010000344.1:0-3008 GCA_036393895.1 Streptosporangiaceae bacterium
GCACTGAGTGGCCGCGCGGCGGCTTGCCCGACGCGCGCGCTCCGGAAAGCACTGAGTGGCCGCGCGGCGGCTTGCCCGACGCGCGCGCTCCGGAAAGCATTGCCAAGGAGGCAGTCAAGTGACGCGGGTGCTCGTTGTCGAAGATGAGGAGTCATTCAGCGACGCGTTGTCGTACATGCTCCGCAAAGAGGGTTTCGAGGTAGCCGTGTGCCCGACCGGGCCTGCCGCGCTCGACACCTTCGACCGAACCGGTGCCGACCTGGTCCTGCTCGACCTGATGCTGCCCGGGTTGCCGGGCAGCGAGGTCTGCCGGGCGCTGCGGGAGCGGTCCAATGTTCCCGTGATCATGCTCACCGCCAAGGACAGTGAGATCGACAAGGTCGTCGGGCTCGAACTCGGCGCCGATGACTACGTGACCAAGCCGTTCTCTTCCCGCGAACTGGTCGCCAGGATGCGGGCGGTGCTGCGCCGCCGCGGCGACGGCGAGGAAGCCGGGACCTCGGTGATGGAATCGGGCCCGGTCCGGATGGACGTCGAGCGGCACATCGTGATGGTCCGCAACGCGTCCGTCCAGCTACCGCTGAAAGAATTCGAGCTGCTCGAGGTGCTGCTGCGGAATTCGGGCCGAGTGCTGACCAGGATGCAGCTGATCGACCGGGTCTGGGGCGCCGATTATGTCGGCGACACAAAGACGCTCGACGTTCACATCAAGCGGCTCCGGGCCAAGGTGGAGCAGGACCCTGCCAGGCCAATGCACATCATCACGGTCCGAGGACTCGGCTACAAGTTCGAGCCTGGCGGATAGCAGCGCGCCGTGGGCAGGAGGCCAAGCGGCCTAGCCTGGGGCCCAGCCTAAGTTCCTGGTCAGGGCGAGCTAGTCAGGGCGAGCTACTCGGCGAGGGCGTCGCCGAGGCGCGCCTGCCCTTAGCCGCCTTGGCCGAGTGACTTGCGGCCCCTATCGGGCTGGGTGACGAGGCTGGCGGCGGCGAGAACGTCGAGTAGTTCGACACGCTCGGCATCACCGGGACGGGCAGCGTCTTGGTCCCTGCCTTCTGGAAGATCAGGTCGATCGTGATGACGGAGCCGCCCGCGAGCGGCTTGACCAGTTGCTGCAGAACGATCAGCGGCTTGGGGCCGGTGAGCAGGACCCTGGACTGGGACCCGAGCTTGATGCCGCCGACGGGCAACCGCACGGACCGCGCGATTCCCGGTGCCTTGATCGCGATCAGGCGGTCTGCTTGGCCGATGTTAACCAGGCCAAGGAAGAGGCCAGCGTTCTGGCCGCGGTGCAGGACAGCGCCGACAGGCGGGCCGAGCACGAACAGGTTGCTGATCGTGATGCTGTCGCCGGTGCCCGCGGAGGCGACGGTGCCGTCCGTCGGCTGGTGCCATTGCAGGGTCGGCGCGTTGTTTCCTGCCTCGCATCCCACGATGACCGGCACTAGCGCGACCGCGGCCGCGATCAGAATGCGGCGCGGCACCACGCCGCAGCGGCTGCTCCGGATCACCGAGCCTCCTCGTGCTTGTCGGGTCGCATCTGGCCAGACCTCGCACAGCGTAGCGGCGCGGATCGCACTTCTCGCAGCCGGCCCGCCGGGTTCCCGCTGCTACGTCACTCGCGCGGCTAAGTCGCTTCTGCGGACGCCTAGTGCGGTTGCCGCAGTTGCTGCAGCTTGTGACCCAGATCGAAGCCCGGGCTCAACGCGCGTTCGACTGTCATGCCGCCACGGCCATCGACAAGCACGATCGTCGGGCCCTGCGGCCGCGAGATCGACTTAAGCGCGTTATCCGCGTCTAGGGCCACGAAGGCCCTTCCCTCCGCCGAGGCGGGCACCAGCTTGTCGAGCTCGGCAATGCTGACTCCACGTTTGCCGATCAGGTAGACCGTCACGCTCGCCGACCTGGCCTGCGAGAGTAGCCGCG
Organism: Streptosporangiaceae bacterium; assembly: GCA_036393895.1. Taxonomy (GTDB): domain Bacteria; phylum Actinomycetota; class Actinomycetes; order Streptosporangiales; family Streptosporangiaceae; genus Chersky-822. Next base: position 1,924 of record DASWGE010000344.1, read on the forward strand.
CGATCATGGCTGCGCAGGCGCAATCGGCCGGAACTATGGCAAGCGCCTTCGCTGCGAGGCCCCGCAACTCGACCCGTTTGCCTGCCACGCTGATCTTGCCAGCAGGAAGACGAACGGCGGGCGGGCTGCTCCATCCAGCTGCGCCGTTCGTCGCCGACGGACCAGCCGACGGGGCCTTTGAGCGCATAGCCTGGCCGCTCTGACGGGTTCCGCCGGCGAGGCTGGAGAAGTACGGATTGGCGCTGAACATGGTCAGCACCATCCCCGCGACCATAGCGAGGACCAGGCACCCGGCAATAAGCGGCACGACCATGCTGCTCCGCCGTAGCGGTGCGCGCCATCGGTCGCTGCGCTCATGACGCCGCAGCGCGCGCAGCTCTCGATAATAGGCCTGCACGTCACGGTCTAGCTCGCGGGCATCGTCGGGAATCTGGATGTCCACGGGCGGCAGGCCGTAGTCGTCGTGTCCCCGTTCACCGCCCTGGTTCACGCGTCTCTCTCCGGAAATCGCTCCCAAGCTCCTATCTTCAGTATGAGCCTGGCAGCTGGCTGGCGTAACCCGTGGATGCCCAGATGCTTGCCAGGGACTCCGTAGTGCTCAGTGGGCTGTAGCCGAAGTGGCCAGGCGGTAAGCTTGGTGCAGTCCGAGTGGCGGCCTACCGGCGTCCAAGCCGGCGCCCTCGTGGCCCGATGTTCCGGTTGGCCGGGGCGAGGGTCGGTTTTATGATGGCGCCGCCACTCAGCAACAGTATGTAAAAGCGTGCTTGACCTGCATCTTTGTCAAAAAGCATGGTTATTGCTCGTTCCGCGCCGTGGTAACATAGCTAAAGCGGAAGGGGTACGTGGCACATGACTTTCAAGGTCGGCGACACCGTCGTCTACCCCCACCATGGGGCTGCTCGGATCGACGAAATAGAGATCCGGACGATCAAGGGCGAGGATAAGACGTATCTCGTTCTCAAGGTCGACAAGGGTGACCTGACGGTGCGGGTTCCCGCGGATAACGCGGAACTTGTCGGTGTTAGGGATGTAGTCGGGCAGGAGGGCCTCGAGCGGGTGTTCGAGGTCCTGCGCGCTCCGTACAC
>DASWGE010000345.1:0-7405 GCA_036393895.1 Streptosporangiaceae bacterium
CTAACCGGCCCTTGCGGGCAATCATCGCGCTCGTGCTGGCAGTGGCCGCGGCCGTCGCCGACCACGTGGCAGGCATTCCGCTCAGGCCCGCGAGCCAGGCGGCCAAAAATACCTTCGTCACGGTCGATGTCGGCCACCTGATCACGATCTGCGCCACGATCGCGTTCCTTGTCTTCGCGACGATCTCGACCTTTGCGTTCGCCAGCTGGGCTCGCGATGTGCTCGAGCGATTCATCGGGACCGCCTACGTGGCCATCGTCAGGTACGTGACGATCCTGATCGGCCTCAGCGTCGTAATCCTCGTGGCGCTGTCCATGCTCGGCTTCGGCGTGGCGCAGCTAGTGGTCGGCGGTGCGGTCACCGGCGTCCTCATCACGATCGCGGCGCAGCAATCGCTGTCGAACCTCTTCGCCGGCGTGATGCTGCAGTTCGCCCAGCCATTCAGGGTGGGCGACCAGGTACGGATCAGGTCCGGAGCGCTGGCCGGAACCATCGAGGGCACGGTGGTCGATCTCAGCATCACCTATGTGCGGCTTGACACCGACGACGGGACGATATTGCTGCCGAACTCGCAGGTGCTGGCCGCCGCCGTCAGCCCGGTGCATTCCACCGACAGCGACGCCGCCGCTGTCGTGCGCGCTGACCTGCCCTGAAGTCCGCGGCGCAGACGGTGGTGGCCGGTACCCGGGCAGGTACCGGCCACCGTGGCCGCCATCTAGCGGCCTTTTAGTGATTTGCCTCGTACTTCGAAATGACTTGCGCCGGAATCCGGCCGCGTTCGCTAACCTCCATGCCTGAGCGCTTTGCCCATGCCCGGATTTCCGCGCTGCGCCGGCGGTGGGCCGTCGTGCGCCTCTTGGTCCTTCCGACCTTGGACGACGCCTTGCGAGCCCGGTCCGCGAAGCGCCTCATCGTTTCGTCGAACTTCTGGCTGTGTTTCTCGCAGAGGTCGATCTCATAGTCCCGGCCGTCAAGGCTGAACGCGCGGGTCAGATGCTCTCCGCTCGGAATCTCTTTAGCGTCGTAGTCACAGGCGAATGTGACTGAGACCTTCTGTGCCACGTGTTTCCCCCTTTCCCCTAACCGCCACAATATTCCCTCGCGCCCAGTGTTCATAACAGACGGTGATCAGTGAATCTCTCAGAGTGCGCATTGAGCGCGGATCGGCCTCGCCGGGCAGCTACAGGCTCATCGCGATGAGGCTTGGCAGCGGCGCGAAAGACGGCAGGGGCCGGGGCAGCCGTCAGAATGTGCCTGCTCAGGCCCTCAAGGCGCCTGATAGGACGCCGTAGCAGCATCCCAATCGGATGTCTCGAGGTCAGCAGTTGCGGGGGCGGAAGGAAAGTCCAGCATGCTGGCGTCCGGGCTATAGGACGGCGCGGCCATCCACTCTGCCTGACTGGCCGATGCAATAGGCCGGGCCTCATGCGCCACCGCACCTGGCGTCACCCGATGCGCGGGCCCGATTCGGCCTTGGCCCTGGTGACTGGCCGGGTAGTCCGGATAGCCAGAGGCTTCGGCGTATTCCGCGTTCGCCTGGTAACCGGCCGGCTTGGGGTAGCCGGCCTGATCGGCGTAGCCCTGGTAGGGCCCTGACACTTGATGACTGCCCGGGGACACTTGATGACTGCCCGGGCCGCCGGGACGCTGGCTCTGAATGCCGCGGTAATCGGGTGGGCCATAGCCGGGCGGGCCGTAGGCATGACCAGCCCCGCCGCCCACCGGGCCGCTCGCGTCCGGGGCCGGATGATCAGGGTAATCGGGACTGGCGCCGTAACCAGGCGCGGATCGGTAGGCCGGCCCAGCGGCATAAATCGGCTCGGGTTCGTAACCGCCCTCGGGTTCGTAACGGCGCTTGGGTTCGTAGCCGTGCCCGGGTTCGTAGCCGTGCCCGGGTTCGTAGCCGTGCCCGGATTCGTATCCGTGCCCAGACTCGTAACCGTGCCCGGATTCGTAACCGTGCCCGGATTCGTAACCGTGCCCAGACTCGTAACCGCGGCCGGATTCGTAGCCTGGCTGGTGGCCGTAAGTGGCCGCGGGCAAGTAGCTGGTCGCCTCGCCGTAGCCATAGTCATAACCGCGATCAGGGACGGCGCTTGTGAACGACGGGTCGGCTGAGTGGCGGGAGACGGCATCCGCGGTCCGCGATGGCGGGCCGGATTGTAGCGTCTCGACCATCCTGACAAGATCGACGAACGGCAGCCTGAACGTTCCCGTGCACCGGTTCGCCTGCCAGATGCTGAACACCGCTACAGAGCTATCGGCGTACCAGCTCAGCCGCATCGTCCTGGCCTCGCCCCGGACGTCGAAGAAGACCTCCCCCTCGCGGGGCAGGGGAACGGCTTCCGGCTCCGACATGCTGCCTATCGTCGCTCTGGCTGGCGGGGTTGTCTAGCCAATGAATCGCATTGGCCAGTCTGATAGTCCAGAATCACATCACATTACCTGATCCGGCCAGGCCCGCGCCAGCCGCCAGTGGTGGGACCCGCGCCAGCCGGGCGTGGGACCCGCGCCGGATGCGCTGCGGGGGGCGGCCGCCGCCCGCGGCAGCGCTGGCCGCGTGTCGGGCCATGACAGGCACCGGCCGGTTACTGAGTGCTGTGGACCGAACGAGTCCTGTAATCTCGGTCGTGCAGGCTTGCGCGCGATGCCATGATTGTCGGGCGGTGCGCCGACGTTGCGGATTGAAGCCCAGCTGCCCGCCGGACAAGGTGGATCAACCTGGTTTCCGGCGTCAGGCGCGGGCTCTGTTGTCGGGCGAAGGCCTCCGAACCGGGCGTCAGCGTGGGAACACTTCAGCGCTGCAAGGCGTTTGCATGATGCGACGGGGCGGATGCCGCATCGCGCGATTTCGTTGTATTTGCGTCCTGCGAGCTAGTTTGTTGAGGAGAGCTTTTCATGTCTGATGTACGGCGTCAGGCGGTGTTGCTGCCACGGCCTAACTGGGGCTGGCAGGACCGGGCTGCCTGCAAGGGCGCCGATGTTGTGCTGTTCTTTGGTCCGGACGGTGAGCGGCAGCCCGAGCGCGATATCAGGGAGCGCAAGGCCAAGGCGTTGTGCGGATCGTGTCCCGTCAAGATGGAATGCCTAGGTTACGCGGTCAGCAGGCCTGAGAAGTACGGCACCTGGGGCGGGTTGAACGAGGACGAGCGCTCGGCTGAGCGCCGCAGGCGCATGCGGCGGGCTAACACGAACGCGGCCTGACTCATCCGGTGATTCGTCTGGTGTCCCGCCGATGAGAATGAAATCATGATTTGCCTATGCTGCCGTCGGCAGGAACATGGTTCCTGCCGAGGCGGTTCGTGGTGCGACTGCCAGCACAAGCCGCCGGCGGGCCTGCAGCCCGAACCCCTGATGGGCTGGGTCAGGCAGGGTTAGCCGGCCGGGGCGCGGGAAGTCCCGGAATATCAGGGTTGTCACGACGGTTGCCGACGATGCGGTGGTGGTACGGGTCACAACCCAGCCAGCATCACCCGACAGTAAGGCCTGCGAGCGAATACAGCCGGGAGGAGATCGGCCCGTGAGTCACCGCGCTTCACGTGCATTCTGTGTTGTCTGGCCCTACTGTGTTGTTTAGCCCTACTGTGTTGTTTAGCCCTACTGTGTCCTCAGGGAGGCCCACAGTGTTCCCTGGGGTAAGGCATGACTCCCGTGCCCCGGCCGCTACGGCCGGGGCAGCCTGGGTCCGTGGGATCTGAGGAGGCACGCACGATGGAGACACTGGCCGCGGAGGCCGCTGAAGCGCTCCAGGGCGCATCAGCCGACGAGGTCATCAAGTGGGCCGCCGAGACATTTGGCGCCCGTCTGTGCATCACGTCGTCGATGACCGACGCAGTGATCGTGGACCTCGCCGCACGGCATGTCCCCGGGATCGACGTGCTCTTCCTCGACACGGGCTACCACTTCGCCGAGACGATCGGCACCAGGGATGCCGTCTCGGTCGTGTACCCGGTCAATGTGATCAATGTCACCCCGCCGACGACGGTCGAAGAGCAGGACGCCGAGCTCGGCCCCAAGCTGTACGCGCGCAACCCTGACCTGTGCTGCTACCTGCGCAAGGTCGTGCCGCTCGAGCAGTCGCTCGAGCCCTACGACGCCTGGATCACTGGTGTCCGCCGGGAGGAGACTGACGCCAGGACCGATACCAAGGTCGTGCAGTGGGATGCCAGGCGGCAGATGGTGAAGGTCAACCCGATCGTTGAGTGGACCCAGAAGGACGTCGACGACTACATCAGTGAGCACGGTGTGCTGGTGAACCCGCTCGTCTACGACGGATACCCGTCGATCGGCTGCCGTACTTGCACCGCACGCGTCGAGGCCGGTGCCGACCCGCGCAGTGGCCGCTGGGCGGGCATCGCCAAGACCGAGTGCGGTATCCACACCTGACCCGGAGCCACTGCAGACTGGCCCGGTGCAGACTAGTGGTGTGACGACCACTATCAGCACCGGCACATCGTCGCGTTCTGGGCGCGCGACCCATGAGGTCACCAATCAGGTCCCGCCGCTGGCCGGCCATGATGTCGCGGCAGATCAGGCGCTGCTGACCGCTGTCGCCGAGTACGGCGCGGCCTGGGTGGTCCCAGAACTGCGCGCGCTCGGCCTGATGGCCGGCTCGGCCGAGGTTATCGAGCTCGCGAGGCAGGCCAACGAGCACTCGCCCGCGCTGCGTACCCACGACAGGTACGGCCACCGGGTAGACGAGGTCGACTTCCATCCAGCCTGGCATCAGCTCATGACAACTGCAGTCGGCCATGGCCTGCATGCGGCCCCGTGGGCGAGCGCCGAGCCGGGAGCGCATGTCGCCCGGGCAGCCAAGTTCTACGTCTGGACGCAGGCGGAGGCAGGCCACGGCTGCCCGATCTCGATGACTTACTCCGTGGTCCCCGCGCTGCGCCACGCTCCCGAGCTCGCGGACCGGTTCGAGCCGTTGCTGACGGCGAGCAGCTACGATCCGGGACTACGGGTACCGGAGCGCAAGCAGGGCCTGCTCGCCGGCATGGCGATGACCGAGAAGCAGGGCGGCTCAGATGTACGGGCCAACACCACCCGCGCGGAGCCGGCCGGCGAGGGCAGCTATCTGATCACCGGGCATAAGTGGTTCTGCTCGGCGCCCATGTGCGACCTGTTCCTGATCCTCGCTCAGGCCCCAGGGGGCCTGACCTGCTTCCTGCTTCCTCGCGTCCTGCCCGACGGCACTCGGAACCGGATACACATCCAGCGGCTCAAGGACAAGCTCGGGAACAGGTCGAACGCCTCATCCGAGGTCGAGTACGACGAGGCGCTAGCCTGGCCGGTCGGTGAGCCAGGCCGGGGCGTCGCCACCATCATCGAGATGGTCAGCTCGACCAGGCTGGACTGCATACTCGGCAGCGCGGCCGGCATCAGGCAGGCTTGCGTGGAGGCGGTGCATCACGCCAGCCACCGGCGGGTTTTCGGTGCGAAGCTGGCCGATCAGCCAGCGATGACGGCTGTCCTGGCTGACCTGGCGCTTGAATCAGAGGCCGCGTCCGCCCTCGCCCTGCGGCTCGCCGCCGCTGCCGACCAGGCCGCAAGGGGCGACGCGGCGGAAGCCGCGCTGCTGCGGCTGATGCTGCCCGCTGCCAAGCACTGGATCTGCAAGCGGACTCCCGCCGTCATCGCTGAGGCCCTGGAGTGCCTCGGCGGCAACGGTTACGTGGAGGAATCCGTCCTGCCGCGCTTGTATCGAGACGCGCCGCTGAACTCCATCTGGGAGGGCTCGGGCAACGTGACAGCCCTTGACCTGCTGCGCGCGCTTGCCCGCTCCCCCGGCGGTTCCGACGCACTCAGGGCTGAGCTCGCCCTTGCGACAGGCGCGGACAGCAGGCTCGACGAGGCCACCGAGCGGCTCTGGCCGACCCTGGCCGAGGTTGCCAGCAACCCTTCCGAGGCGCCCTACCAAGCGCGCAGGCTGGCCGGCCTGCTGACGGTGCTCATGCAGGCGGCGCTGCTCGCCAGGCTCGCACCAGGGCCGGTGAGCGACGCCTTCTGCGCCTCCAGGCTGGCTGGGCAGGCGGGCCCCGCCGGGCCAGGTGTCTCTTTCGGCATGCTGCCGCGCGGGCTTGACCTGGCCGGGGTGCTGGATAGGGCGAGGCCGGTCTTCGGCGTATAAAGTCTCCTGATGCGCATGTGGCCTGGTACTGCTTACCCGCTCGGAGCGACCTGGGATGGTTCGGGAACCAACTTCGCGATCTTCTCCGAGGTCGCCGACCTGGTGGAGCTGTGTCTCTTCGACGCGGACGGAAACGAGACCAGGATCGCGCTGAGCGAAATCGACGGTTTCGTCTGGCATTGTTATCTGCCCGACGTGGGGCCGGGCCAAAAGTACGGATTCCGCGTTCACGGCCCGTATGACTTGCGCCGCGGTGACCGGTGCAACCCCGCGAAGCTGCTGCTCGACCCTTACGGCAAGGCGATTGACGGCGAGGTAAGACCGAGTTCTGCGCTGTACTCGTACGTTACGGGCAGCAATGATCCGGCTGCCTTGAACACTGACGACAGCGCTCCGTTTATGCCAAGGAATGTCGTCATCAATCCGTACTTCGACTGGGCGGGCGATCAGCTGCTCCGCACGCCCTATCACGAAACCCTGATCTACGAGGCCCATGTCCGCGGCCTCACGCTGCATCATCCCGGCGTCCCGCCCGAGTTGCGGGGCAGTTACGCGGGCATCGCGTCGCCGGCGATCATCGGGCATCTGCAGCGGCTCGGCGTTACCGCGATCGAGCTCATGCCCGTGCACCAATCCGTGCCTGAGCCGATACTCGTCGAGCGCGGGCTCACCAATTACTGGGGCTACAACACGATCGGCTTCTTCGCGCCGAACCATGGCTATGCCTCTGCGACCGCCGCGCACGGCCACGTCGCGGAGTTCAAGGCGATGGTGAAGGCGCTGCACCAGGCCGGTATCGAGGTCATTCTCGACGTGGTCTACAACCACACGGCTGAGGCAGCCGAGCTCGGACCGACGCTCAGCTTCCGCGGCATCGATAACGCGGCCTACTACCGGCTGTCAGATAACAACCCGGCCGTCTACCTCGACTACACCGGCTGCGGCAACAGCCTGAACGTGCGCCACCCGCACACGCTTCAGCTGATCATGGACTCGCTGCGGTACTGGATCGACGAGATGCACGTGGACGGCTTCCGGTTCGACCTCGCCTCCGCCCTGGCCAGGGAGCTGCATGACGTGGACCGGCTGGCGGCGTTCTTCGACCTGGTGCAGCAGGACCCGCTGGTATCGCAAGTCAAGCTCATCGCCGAGCCGTGGGACGTCGGCGAGGGCGGGTACCAGGTGGGCCGGTTCCCGCCGCTGTGGACAGAGTGGAACGGGAAGTACCGCGACACCGTGCGGGACTACTGGCGCGGCGAGCCTGGCAAGCTGCCC
>DASWGE010000346.1:0-2260 GCA_036393895.1 Streptosporangiaceae bacterium
CCCGATCAACAAGGCACTGCGGATCGCCGACCAGATCATCCGCGGGAAGTCCAGCCCGTCGGTCCAGATCGGCTCGACCGGGTTCCTCGGCGTGCTCGTCCCGGCCGGCCAGGCAAGCCAGGCGCAGAGCCCGCAACAGCAGCGGGAACGTCAGCTCAAGCAGGAGCAGGGATCGGCTGGGTTCCCCGTGCAACCATCAGCGCCGGTCTGCCTGCAGAACTCCCAGAGCGCCGGAGTTCCGCGTCATGTCGCCCCGGTCCCGGCCGGCGCGCTGATCATCGGTGAGCTCTGCGGAACTCCGGCAGACAAGGCCGGGATCATCGCCGGCGACGTGATCATCTCGGTAGGCGGAAAACGGATCAGCTCCCCGAAGCAGCTGACGGGAATCATGACTGGGTTCAAGCCCGGGATGTCGGTCAAGGTCACCTGGGTAGATGTCACGGGTCAGACGCACAGGGCCAACCTGGAACTCAAGCAGGCCCCGCCGCGCTGAGCCTGGCCGGGCAGGCCTTGGCCTCCCGCGCTTGCCTCGGCCCTGACAGTCAGCCGGTGAGCCAGCCCCGCATCCGCCTCTCGCATTCGGAGACGGCGGCGAGGGCAACGTGCTCGCCGCGCGAGTGAGCCAGCAGCGAGCCGCCGGGCCCGTAGTTGACCGCTGGCACGCCGAGTGAGTCGAACCGCGCCACATCGGTCCAGCCGAGCTTGGCCCGCGGCGTCCCGCCCATCGCGGCGAGAAACGACGCAGCAGCCTGGTTGCCGAGGCCGGGCCGGGCGCCGCCCGCCACGTCGGTGACCGTTACCCGCCAGCCGGCGAAAACCTCACGCACGTGTTCGGCCGCCTGCTCGGCCGACCGATCCGGTGCGAACCGATAGTTGACCGTCACGACGCATTCGTCCGGTATGACGTTCCCGGCGACGCCGCCGCTGATGCCCACGGCGTTGAGTCCCTCCCGGTAACGCAGCCCGTCGACCTCCGGCTCGCGCGCTTGGTAGCTCCGCAGCACGTTGAGAACGCCTGCCGCTTCATGGATGGCGTTGCGGCCCAGCCACGCCCTCGCGCTGTGCGCCCGCTCGCCCTCGGCGCGGATCTCCGCTCTGAGCGTGCCCTGGCAGCCGCCCTCGACAACCCCGCCGGTCGGCTCGAGCAGGATGGCGAAGTCCGCCGCCAGGCTGGCCGGGTCGTTCCTGCTGAGCCTCCGCAGCCCGTTGCGCTCGGACTCCACTTCCTCGCAGTCGTAGAAGACGTATGTCACGTCCCTGGCCGGCGCGGTCACCTCGGCGGCCAGCCGCAGTTGCACCGCAACGCCCGACTTCATGTCGGACGCGCCGCAGCCGTACAGCAGCCCCCGATCGAGACTGGACGGTAGGTTGCCGGCGACGGGAACCGTGTCGATGTGGCCGGCCAGGACAACGCGCTCCGGCCTGCCCAGTTCCGTCCTGGCCACGATCGCGTTGCCGTCGCGGGCCACGCTGAGGTGCCCGCAGTCACGCAGCGCCGCCTCGATCGCGTCCGCGAGCGGCCCTTCAGACCCGCTCACCGATTCGATGTCAACAAGTCGCGCCGTCAGGTCGGCCGCGCTGGCGGACAGGTCAAGCTTCACGCCGGCAGCATAGCCGGGCGATCGCCAGTGTCCACCCCGCGGGCCATCCGGCGCCCGGCCCCACGTTGGTCAGTCGCGGGCGCTTAGAAACCATGCGGTCGCCGCTCGAGATGCCGTGCAGCCGCCTGACTCACCCCGGCCTGGGCCCAGTCATGCGGCAGGAAGACATCGCTGCCCATCCCGCAAAATAGCTGGCCGGGGGCACGAGATGCAGCCTGACGCTCCTGGACCGACTTGCTGTAAGGTGGGCGAGGGGAGCCGGGAAGCCTGGTCGGCAGCGTTCAAGCGCAAGGGCTGATCATGCATCGTCGCGACGTCTTCCCCGCTTTTGCCAGCCACTGGCGGGCAGAGAGCCTGCGCACCAATCTATGGCTGGTGCCGGGGATCGAGGTCCTGGCTGCCATCGCGCTTTTCGCGATTACCTTGAGCCTTGATCGCGCCGCCCACCACAACGGTTTCGGGCTGCCCTCCTGGATAATCAGCGGCTCAGCTGACGCTGCCAGACAGATCCTCGCCGCGCTTGCCGCCGCCATCATCACGGTGGTCGGCGTTGTGTTCTCGATCATCCTGGTAACCCTTACCCTGGCGTCCACTCAGTTCGGTCCGCGGATGCTGCGGAACTTCATCCGAGATCGCGGCACGCAGCTGACCCTCGGCAC
>DASWGE010000347.1:0-2860 GCA_036393895.1 Streptosporangiaceae bacterium
GCGGAACCACGACCTCTCGACCTCGGCCATGTGCCTGACCAGGCCGAGCAGCGACAGCGTCGACGGCGGGACGGATCGCTTGACCAGCTGCTCGGGCGTCAGCCCCTGACACTTGAACAGCAGCGTCGCCCGGTGGTAATCAAGCCAGCCTTGGAGCGCCTTGCGCTCCCCGGCCACCTCGGGGGGTTCAGTGCGCTCCACGTTCGGTGCGGTCCACGTCATTGGACCATCATCTGCGCCTGGCGCGGGTGGCGCAATTAGTTTCTGGCTGGGTATTACTCCTCATGGGCGCGCATGCATTCGGTGCGCGCAAAGATTCGCCAGCCGAAGAAAATGAAGAAATCGATGATTGGTAAAACGCTTGCCACGCTTGCCGCGGCGACCGGCGCGGCCACCGGGGTGACGGCCTGCACACCGGCGGTAACGGCGTGCACCGTGCGCCATCATTACGCAATCGTGATCTTTGAGAATGGCGGCGGCAGCGTTGGCAAATCTTTGGTGACGCAATTCCGCCTCAACGTAAGGTACAGTCCCTATTATGTTCAGCACTGGATCATGAACACCCGTATTGCGCTGAAGCCCGCGCGGGGAAATCAGCTGCCGGTTGTTGTGAAGACCTACCGGGTGGGGCATGCGCGCAGCTGCCAGGTCGACAAGATCCGGGCGCACTAGGACCCGAGCTCGTCGCGGGCCGCGGCGAAGGCTGCCGCAGCCAGTTCGAGATCATCGCTGGTATGGGCGGCCGAGACCTGGGTCCTGATCCGCGCCTTGCCCACGGGCACCACCGGATAGCTGAACCCGATCACGTAGACGCCCTTGCCGAGCAGCAGGTCGGCCAGCATCGCCGCCCGCGCGGCATCGCCGATCATCACCGGCACGATGGGGTGGTCGCCGGGCAGGATGTCGAAGCCGAGACCGGCCATCCGCTCCCTGAACAACGCCGTGTTCTCGCGCAGCCTGGCCCGCAGGTCATCGCCGGACTCAAGCAGCTCGAGCACCTTCAGCGAGGCACCCACGACGGCCGGCGCGACCGAATTGGAGAACAGGTAGGGCCTCGACCGCTGCCGCAGCAAGTCGATAATCGGGGGCCGGCCGCTGGTGAAGCCGCCGCTCGCCCCGCCGAGCGCCTTGCCCAGGGTGCCCGTGATGATATCGACCCGGTCGGTCACGCCATGCAGCTCGGGGGTACCGCGCCCGGTCGGGCCGACGAAGCCGACCGCGTGCGAGTCGTCGACCATCACCATCGCGTCGTACCGATCGGCCAGATCGCAGATCTCGCGCAGCGGCGCCACGTAGCCGTCCATCGAGAACACGCCGTCGGTGGCGATGAGCCGTCGCCTGGCGTCGCCGGCCGCCTTGAGCTGCGCCTCCAGATCGGCCATGTCCCTGTTCTTGTACCGCAGCCGCCGCGCCCGGCAGAGCCTGATCCCGTCGATGATGGACGCGTGGTTCAGCTCGTCGCTGATGACCGCGTCCTTGCCGCCGAGAATGGTCTCGAACAGGCCGCCGTTGGCGTCGAAGCACGACGGGTACAAGATCGTGTCGCCGGTCCCGAGGAACTCGGAGATCCGCCGCTCAAGCTGCTTGTGCACATCCTGAGTTCCGCAGATGAACCTGACGCTGGCCATGCCAAAGCCCCACCGGTTCAGCGCGTCCTTCGCGGCATGGATGATCCGCGGATCGTCGGCCAGCCCCAGGTAGTTGTTGGCGCACAAATTCAGAACCTGCTCTCCGCCGGCGACCACGATGCTGGCCCGCTGCGGGCTGGTTATCACGCGCTCGTTCTTGAACAGGCCCTGCTCGCGGATCTGGCCGAGCTCCTCGGCGATCTGCGGCGCAACGCTGGAGAACATCGTCGGCCTCCGTTAGAGATGGCAGGGACACCCTAACTGGCGGGGTCGGCCCAGTTCAGTACTACCTTGCCGCACTGCCCCGCACGCACGGTCTCGAAGGCAACCGCGTAGTCCGCGGCGTCGAAGCGGTGCGTGATCACCGGGCTGATGTCGACACCCGATTGGGTCAGGACGGACATCCAGTACCAGGTCTCGAACATCTCGCGACCGTAGATGCCCTTGATAGTGATCATGTTCAGGACCAGGTGCGCCCAGTCGATCGGAAACTCGGCCGCCGGCAGGCCGAGCATGGCGACCTTGCCGCCGTGCGTCATCGCCGCGAGCATCTCCCGCATCGCGGCGGGCTTGCCCGACATCTCCATCCCGACGTCGAAGCCCTCACGCATGCCCAGGTCAGCCATGATCTGGCCGAGCGGGCGCTGCCTGGTATCGGCGGCGACGGTGACCCCGATCTGCTGCGCTAGGTCGAGCCGGTACGGGGACACATCGGTGATCACCACATACCTGGCGCCCGCGTGCCTGGCGACGATCGCCGCCATGATCCCGATCGGCCCGGCCCCGGTGATCAGGACATCCTCGCCGTGCACCGGGAACGTGAGCGCGGTATGCACAGCGTTGCCGAACGGATCGAAGATCGCCGCCACATCGAGGTCGACGCCGGGCAAATGCCGCCAGATGTTCGCCGCCGGGAGCACGATGAACTCGGCGAAGGCGCCGGGGTGATTTACTCCCACTCCCTTGGTGTGGGCGCACTGGACCCGCCGCCCGGCCATGCAATTCCGGCACCTGCCGCAGACGAGATGCCCCTCGCCGCTGACCAGGTCGCCGACTGCCAGGTCCCTGACATCAGAGCCCAGCTCGACGATCTCGCCGGCGAACTCGTGCCCGATGACCAACGGCACCGGCACGTTGTCCTGCGCCCAGCCGTCCCACTCGTAGATGTGCAGGTCGGTGCCGCAGACACCGGTACGCAGGACCCTGATCAGGACGTCATCCCTGCCGACTGC
>DASWGE010000348.1:0-4823 GCA_036393895.1 Streptosporangiaceae bacterium
CGGCGGATATCGCCGCGCATGCAACAACTGTGCTCGCCCGCCAGCACCTGACAGTGGCTGTAGCCGTGGCCTACGGCCCGGGCGAAACGGTTGCGCCGGTAGTCGATGTCGTCGGCCCCGCATTACTGGAGGCGGGCATCAACGTCCAGGACGTGCTGCGGGTGGAAGGCGAGCGGTACTGGTCCTACCTGTGCGTAGACCCTGACTGCTGTCCACCAGAAGGCCAGCCGTTCGACCCGGCCGGTCACCCGGCGTCTGCCGCACTTGCCGCGGCGGGACTCACCGTCCGTGCCGACCGGGCCGAACTGGCCCGTATCGTCGCTCCGGAGGCCGAGGCGGCAGGGCCGATGCGCGAGGCCGTCGAGCGGGCCATGCAGCGAGCGGGAGCGCTGGTCGACCTGGATGCTGCGGGAACGGGCGATGACCCGTTTCTGCCGATCGCAGACGCCGGGCGCCGGTCGGTCAAGCAAGCGATCACGAGGTACCGCCGCCGCGGCGCGCTGCCCGACGACGATGAGATCGCCTGGCTGGGCGTCACGCTCGCCGATTTGCGGGTGCGCGATGATGCCTGGGCGCGGATGGATCCGCAGTTTCATGACGCTCACCAGCGGCTGTGGATCGATCTCGTGCGGCGGCTGCCGGCCGACTTGGTCGCGCCGGCGGCGGCACTGCTGGCCTTCACCGCATGGCAGGCGGGCGACGGCGCGCTGGCCAGCGTCGCGATCGAGCGGGCCCTTGAAGCCGATCCTGACTACTCGATGGCACTGCTGGTCGCCGATGCCTTGCATGCCGGGCTTCCGCCGTCGGCAGCTCGGCTGCCGATGACGCCCAAGCAGGTCGCGGCGAGTTACGCGAGAAGGCGCACGTCGGCCAGCAGGGGCCGGCCTGGCTGGAAGCGTGCCTGCTGAGCGCCTGGCCAAGAGCTACGAAACACCCCTAGACGGCGAGCCCGGCAGCGGGGTCGCAGCCGGCCGCGAGCGCCGCGAGTTCCCGCCCCTGCCTATACTGCAGGGCCGCTCGCGGCAGGTTGGCCAGGCGGCCGCTGAGCAGGACGCTCAGGGTTCCTGACTCGACTAGGCCGTCAGGGGCCGGGCGGGCGTGGCCGGCCGGACCGGAAACTCCGTCGGCCTGCGCTGTCCGGCGCAGCGCCTGAGCGGCGACGGCCGCGGCGGACCCGAACAGGGCGGCGCCGGGTACCGCGGCGCTGATCTGGTCAGCGGCGAGCTCGTACTCGGTGCATCCCATCACCACGGCACCGCAGCCGTCGGGCGTGCGCAGGGCCGCGGCCGCGGCCGCGGCCGCGATCGCAGCATTGTCTCCGGCGTCGATCGCGGTCGCCAGGCCATGGCAGGCCACCGGGGTTACCGTGGCCTCGCCGCCGAATTCGGTGATCAGCCAGCGCTGATATTCACTTGCCGTCGTGGCGACCGTCGCCCAGATCGCGACCGAACTCGCTACCGCGGCGGCCGGCTTGATCGCCGGAACGGTGCCGACCACGGGGATATCCGGCTCGAACTCGGCTCGAAGGGCGTCGAGCGCGTGCACGCTTCCCGTGTTGCACGCCATCACGATGACATCCGGCTCGTAGCGCGCAGCGGCCCGCGCGATCCTGAGCGAGCGCTCCGCGATGTCCTGCGGTGTCCGCGGCCCCCATGGCATCCCGTCCGGGTCCATTGCGATAACCAGATCCGCATCGGGGCGAAGCCTGTGCAGCTCGCTGCCGGCGGCCAGCAGCCCGAGCCCGGAGTTGATGAGCGCGAACCGCATCCGATTACTGTAAAAGATGCCCGCCTGGGTTTTGGTTAACCGCCGGTAACAAGACAGGACGGACAGGTCCAAGCCGCCTGCGAATCGGCCGTTCGCGTTCCGGTTCAGCCGAGGGCGGGGAGGCCGTCGATGCTCTCGGTGTTGTGCTTGACGCGATACTCGGCCAGATCTTCCGCTGACCGCCGCTCCGACCATCTGGTCAGCAGATCGCGTTCGCTGGTCATTTCCATGACCGGCACGGCGTAGCCGCACGAGTCAGCGATACGGTCGACCCGGACCACGATTATCGCCCGCTGGTTGCCGCGATCGGTACCGGTCCCGCTGCCAGGATCGGCGCCGAAATGGGCAGCCAGGCCGGCCCAGCCGGGATCAGCGGGCAGCACCGCCCGGCCTGTGCCGTAAAGCCGCAAGATCTTCGGCGTCCTATCGAAGGAGCAGAACATAATCGTTATCCTGCCGTTCTGCCGCAGGTGCGCGATGGTCTCCGCGCCGCTGCCGGTCAGGTCGAGGTAGGCCACGGTCACCGGGTCGAGCACGGCGAATGTGTCGCGGTAGCCTTTCGGCGACACGTTCACATGACCTCCGCCGCCAGCCCCGTCCAGTACGGGTGCGGTCGCCACGAAGAACACCGGTTGGCTCGCAATGAACCTGATCAGCCGCTCGTCCAGCCCGGCATAGACCGTGCCCATAATTCCTCCAGTTCCTCGCGACGCCCGCAAGGGGCGCTGACAGCCGCGCGATGCCAGGTTAACTGGTCACCTGGCGAGCGCCGCTTCGGCGATTGGCCGCAGACGAGTGAGCTACCGAACGGTACGATTAACCGATGTCTCGCCCGTCGGCGGTGGTGGGCTTGCTTGGCGGTGGTGGGGAGCTATGGCGGTACCGGACCTATCGCGGTGGCCGGCCAGTGGAGGGCAGCGTGACTGAACTCGCCGACCAGGGACACGACGTCAGCCCAGCCGGGTCCTCGCCGACTCTGAGCGGCCCGCTGCTTGCGAGCCGGCACGCCGCCGCTGCCCGGCTGCGCCATGCTTACGCCGAGATCCCGCCCGGCACTGCGGTCCGGCTGGCCAAGTCCACGTCCAACCTATTCAGGTTCCGCGAGTCCGGCGGCCCTGGCCTGGTCACGCTCGATGTGTCGGCATTCAGCGGCGCGGCGTGCGTCGATCCAGAGACACGCACGGCGGTCGTCGGCGGCATGACCACCTACGAGGACCTGGCCGACGCCACGCTGCGGCACGGCCTGATGCCGCTCGTCGTCCCGCAGCTGAAGACGATCACGCTGGGCGGAGCGGTGTCGGGCCTAGGGATCGAGTCCTCATCGCTGCGCAACGGGCTCCCGCATGAGTCCGTGCTCGAGATGGAGATCCTGACCGGCGACGGCCGGGTGGTTACCGCCCGGCCGGATTCTGAGCATGCGGCGCTGTACTGGGGTTTCCCCAACTCTTACGGCACGCTCGGCTATGCCCTCTGGCTCACCATCGCGCTCGAGCCGGTCGCGCCCTACGTGCACCTGCGGCATTTCAGTTTCGCCGGGCCGCAGGAGGCGATGAGGGCGGTCGCCGAGATCGCCCGAGATGGCACCTATTACGGCCATCGCGCCGATTTCGTCGATGGTACGGCGTTCAGCACCGATGAGATCTACCTGACGGTCGGGGCGCACAGCGAGGTGGCGCCGTGGCTGAGCGACTATACCGGCCAGAACATCTATTACCAGTCGATCCGCGGTCCGCGGGATGACTTCCTGACCATCCGCGACTACCTATGGCGGTGGGACACCGACTGGTTCTGGTGCTCGCGCGCGTTCGGCGTGCAGCGGCCGCTGATCCGCCGGATGTGGCCGCGCCGGTATCGGCGCTCTGACGTCTACCGCAAGCTGGTGGCGCTCGACCGCAGGCACCGGCTCAGCAGCGCGCTTGATGCCAGGCGCGGCGCCCCCGCGCAGGAATCCGTGATCCAGGATGTCGAGATTCCGGTCGGCCAGAGCGCGGAGTTCTACAATTTCTTCGCCGCGACTGTCGGCATGAGCCCGGTCTGGCTGTGCCCGCTGCGCCTGCGTGCCGGCCGGGCCTGGCCGCTTTATCCGCTGCAGCCTGGCGAGGTATACGTGAACTTCGGTTTCTGGGGCAATGTCGCCTTGCCGCCCGGGGCGCGTGACGGGTACTACAACCGGCAGGTCGAGGACAAGGTCTCCGAGCTAGGCGGGCACAAGGGCCTCTACTCAACGTCTTACTACTCGCCGGAGGAGTTCTCGCGCCTTTACAACGGGCCCGCCTATGCCGACCTGAAGCGCGAGTACGACCCAGGCGGCCGCCTGGCCGGTCTCTACGAGAAATGCGTTGGCGGAAATTGAGGAAGGAGTCCTGGCATGCCGCTAGCTGAGGTCTTCGAACGGGTCGCTGGCCCCGATGCTGACGTCGAATTTCTGGCGTTCGACGGCAGCAAGGCCGGCCGCCCCGGCTCCCCCGGAGTGACAATCTCCATCCGGACCCCGACCGCGGTGTCCTATCTGGCGCAGGCCCCAGGGGCCCTCGGTCTGGCCAGAGCCTACGTCTCCGGTCATCTTGACATTGAAGGCGAGATGTACACGGCGCTATCAAGGCTGGCCAGTGCGCAGCGGACGGATCTGTCGCTGCCCGAGCGGCTGTCCGTCCTGCACCAGCTGGGCGGCCCTAAGCTGCTGATCCGGCGGGTCGCGCCGCCGCCGCAGGAGGTCAGGCTCAGCCGGCAGTGGCTGTCAGGGCGACGTCACTCCAGAGACCGCGACGCCACTGCGATCTCCCACCATTACGACGTATCCAACACGTTCTACGACTGGGTGCTCGGCCCCTCGATGGCCTACACCTGCGCGTGCTTTCCGCACGCAGGGGCGAGTCTGGAGCAGGCGCAGGAATACAAGTTCGACTTGGTGGCCAGGAAGATCGGGCTGGCGCCCGGGATGCGGCTGCTCGACGTGGGCTGCGGCTGGGGCGGCATGGTCATGCACGCGGCACGCAACTACCGCGTGCGAGCGCTTGGCGTCACGCTGTCCGAGCAGCAGGCCCTGTGGGCCCAGC
>DASWGE010000349.1:0-2101 GCA_036393895.1 Streptosporangiaceae bacterium
CGCCACCGGCTTTTCTGTGTAGATGTGCTTGCCGGCGGCGATGGCCTTCTCCAGGCTGGCCTCGCGCACGCTGGTGACCTGGGAATCGAAGTAGACGTCGAGATCCGGATCGCTGAGCACCTCATCCAGGCTCGTCGACCAGCGCGCAAGCCCATGCCGCGCGGCAATGTCCCGCAGCCGGCGTTCGTCACGGCCGACCAGGACGGGCTCGGGGTAGACGACGCAGCCGTCCGGCAGCAAGACGCCACCTTGGTCCCGGATCGCGAGGAGCGAGCGGACAAGGTGCTGCCGATATCCCATCCGGCCGGTGACGCCGTTCAGCGCGATCGTGATGACCTTGCGCGCCATCGCCTGCCCTTCAGTGTTCGACTGCACTTCAGTGTTCGACTGCCCTTCAGTGTTCGACTGCCCTTCAGTGTTCGACTGCCCTTCGCTGCTCGATTGTGCTTCAGCGTCCAGCCGGAGCGCCTGCCCGATTTGGGAAAGCACTTTCCCGAAGACTAGGCTGAGCCCCGAAGCCGGGTCAAGCGCGGGGAATCGCGGCCGGAGATCGGGCGGGAGACGAACGTGACCGTTGGGAGCGCCGCCGGTGGCAGCCGCTCCGACCGCGGGCGGCGCGACGAGCCGAAGGCCGCCCGGGTAAGGCGGGAGGACAGGAACGGCGTGCAGGTGACGCTGCAGGACGTCGCTGACTTGGCTGGCGTCTCGCTCACCACCGCGTCACGGGTGGTCAGCGACGGTCCGAGGCGGGTCGGGGGTCAACTGGCCAGCCGGGTGCATCAGGCCGTTGCCGAACTCGGGTACACCGCCAATCTCCAGGCCCGCGCGGTGGCGACCGGGCAGAGCAACATGGTCGGCGTCGTGGTGCACGACATCGCCGACCCATACTTCTCCTCGATCGCCGCCGGTCTGATCGACGTCGCCTACCCGCGGCGGCTCCTGGTCTGCCTGTCGAGCGTGCCGGGCGAGGCAGGGGAGCAGGAGTACGTGGCCCTGATGCGCGCGCAGCGGGCACAGGCTGTGATCCTCGTGGGAAGCAGGTCCGATGATGAGTCCGCGCTGACCGCGCTGCGGGCCGAGATCGAGGCATTCGCCGGCGCGGGCGGACGCGTCGCCTGCGTCGGCCAGGACCTGCTCGGGGTGGACACCATCCTGCCGGAGAATGCCGCGGGCGCCGAGGCTCTCGGCCGTGCGCTCGTGGTGCAGGGCCACCGCAGGTTCGCCGTGCTGGCTGGTCCGCGCAGCGTCCTGACCGCGCAGGACCGGCTGGCCGGGTTCCTCGCCGGGCTCGGCGAGTGGTCGGTCAGCGTCGAACCGCGCTACATCGTGCACGGGGCGTTCACCCGCGACGGCGGCTATGAGGCGATGAGCGCCGTCCTCGCGATGGGCGAGCAGCCGCCAGACTGCGTGTTCGCGGTCAACGACGTCATGGCGGTCGGCGCGCTGGCCAGGCTGCGGGCCCAGGGCCTGTCGGTCCCCGGCGACATCGGGCTGGCCGGTTTCGACGACATCTCCACGCTGCGCGACGTCTATCCGCCCCTGACCACTGTCCGGCTTCCGCTGACCAGGATGGGCGAGATGGCGGCGCGGCTCGTTCTCGCTGCAGCGAGCGCCGGCGGCCCGAGCGTGGTCCCGGTTCCGGGTGAAGTGATGCTGCGCGAGAGCACGGTCCGGCATCCTCCCCGGCACTGATGTGGCGACCAGGTGCGGAGTGCGGCGGCCGGGTGCGGACGGTCCTGCCGGGCCCGATCCGCGCCCTCTTGCGCCTGTTGCGGCCATCCTGTACCTTGCGCATAGTTGGGAAAGCGCTTGCCAAGTTGGACCACGGTGCGGGCCAACGACAGCCACGGACCGCGCTGGAGGGGCGCCAGAGGGTGCATGTGACAGAATTTCCGAATTTTGGCTTGTGCGCCCTTCCCCTCGTCAGATCGGCGCCAGACAATTCAGGCAGCGGCATCCGTCAGGGCGTCCGAGATGAGGAGGAACAATGAGCGACGCGGCGTCCGTGCCATTCACTGAGGCCAAGGCGCCCGAGTCCGCCGAACGGCTGCACCGGGGCGCGCTGAGCCTGATCGACATCTCGGCCTCGACGATGGCCAAT
>DASWGE010000350.1:0-7132 GCA_036393895.1 Streptosporangiaceae bacterium
GTCACCGATGTGGACTGCGTCGTCGGGACGGCGCCATGCCTGGAGCCTGCGATTGCCGCCGGCTATGCCATCGACGAGGCGGAGGTCACGTTCTGGGGGCTGTGCCCGCGGTGCCACGGGGGCGGCACCGCGGGCGCAGCCCCGCCAAGCTCAGGAACACACTCAGCCCGCGACTAAAAGCGGATCTAGCACGCGTACCTGTGCCTCGATAACGGTTGAGCCAAAAAATTTGCTGGGAAGTATCCGCACGAGCTCCGCGGCGCGGTGCGGGAAATGTGATTAATCGGAAGGCCTTTTTTGGCGAGCCGCGAAGGCCAGCTAGCGTGCCGAGCCCTCCCCCAGCTGGCCTCCGCGGCCACTGATAGGACGCGGAGAACACCTGCCCGGTTTACCGGCTGGCGATGCGGGTCGCGGATCGCTTATATCGGCGCGGTTGCCGCCGCCGAGCGAGAAGGTTCTCGCACGCATCATCAGCGACTGGCCTGACGAAGTCTGAGGTCCGAAACCGACGCTAACGTCGGCACGTTGCGGATAACCGTGGAATTGCGCACCGAGGCGGTCGCGGACAGCATCCTTCCCGGTGCAGCCGGGACGGCCCGCGATGCTGTCAGGCGGCGGCTGGTCCGTGCCGGTCAGAATCCGGGCGATCTCTGACAGTTCAGGGTCAGGCCGACATCCCGGCCCAGGTTCATCAGAGTGCTGAACTCTCCCGTGATCTGACCGTCGGCGCTGAGATGCACGACGGCGACCTCGACAACACGATCACTTCTTGGGTACAGCCCGTCGTCTCGACGTCGACCACCGCGAAGCCGCCGGTCGCGGGAGCCTGCTTCAGCCGCATTTCAACCTCCGCTAGCTCTTTGCCGCCTTCGGCGCGCCTCGCCAATAGTAATGCGGACAAGAGGCCGTCTCAGGCCATTCAGTAATAGCGTCAGCCGCCCCAGAGCTTCATTCTGATCTGGGTGTTCTGACGGCGGCACCCGATGAGTGCGTCGGATTACCGCGTCTCCGGAATGCGGGTATCGCCGCTGCCGCGCACCGGGCTGTACGTCGAGCTGGCACAATCCGCGGCCGGTCCGGAGCGCAGGGACTGACGTAACTGCCGCCCGCCTCAGTCGGATTCGCCCGCAAGGCCCGCCCTGCCGAGAAGAACCACCTGCATGGCTGCGCTCTGCAGCGCCTGATCAGCTCGGCATCGACCGCGCGCACATCCTGGGCCACAGCATGGCGGCGCGGTGACGCTGGAGCTCGGGGTGAACCATCAGAACCGGGTGCGCTCGCTGGTGCCGGCCTCCGCGGCCGCGCGCCTGGACGGGCTGCACGAGGACGTCACCGACCCGGCCAGGCAGGCCACCTCGACGCGGCTGCCCACCCAACAGGACTTCCTCGACTTTCAGCGGGCGTACCAGAGGCTGTGCCCGCATCCGAACCATTTCGATGACTTCCTCGCGATGCTGTCGCAGTCGACCGCCGATACCCGGGGATGGCCCGATGAGCAGCTGGCCGCCATCACCGCGCCCACCTTGCTGTACTCGGCAACCGCGACTTCACCGCTGTCGAGCACGGCGCCCTGATGCAGCAGCTGATCTGAGGCTCCCAGCTCGCCGTCCTGCCCGACAGCACGCACATGCAGGTGACCGGGCGCGCCGATCTGCTCCTGCCGATGCTCTCCCGATTCCTGGACTGAGATCAACGCCGCTCGGGAGTCATTCGTTATCGATTTCTTTCACCCGGGGGCGAGCATGATAGTCACTCGCCTCGGTTGCCCACCATGCTTGGACCGTTCTGAGGCCCGTCGGCGGATCGAGGGTTCCCGCGCAGATGGAAATCCTGCCTTGAGCGGCCTGCGACTGCCAGAAGAGTGACGATCCACATTCCTTGCAGAAGGCGTAACCTGCTTCTGGAACAGGGTAGAACCATTGCAAGTTCAAATCCCTGTCTTCGATCTCTAGGTCGGCAACATCGGCATCGGTGGCCGCCATATAGTGGCCAGTGAAGCGTCTGCATCTATGACAATGGCAATTGAAGACGTCACGAAGCGTGCCGGATACCTTGAAAGATATCGCACCGCAGAGGCACCGCCCCGAAGCTCTGTACGCTTCGCTCATTGCCTCTATGCCTCCCGCAAGTCGAAAGCGAAGTGAGCCTATAGTTCGCCATCGATAGGATCACTGGGCGCTCGTGTGACGCCTTTTGCTACCGGTCGGAGGGTACTACCGCCACGCTCGGCAACGTTCGCGAGGCATCGCCCGCTCGGCCGTCCCTGACCCGGTCGTAGCTCTCCGGAACCCGGAAGGGGTTGCGACCTCGGGCCTGCGACCTGGGGCCTGCCAGGTGTGAGCCCTCAGAACCGGACGCGGGTCACAGGGTGCAGTTCGATGCCGTTCGGCGCCTGCCCGGTCACGTCGTGGATCTCATCAAAGAAGCCCAGGCCACGGATCGTGATCCGCTGGTGCACGTGCTTCCAACTGGTGGTGGCGTGGTCGCGGGCCATGAATACCTTGCGGGCCGCCGCTATCTGAGAGCGCCACAGCGACTTGCGCGAGACGCAGCCTGGGCTAGGGATCTCCGCGATCATCGTCTTGCCTGCGGCATTGCGGATCACCAGGTGGATATCGGAGTCGTCCTCGATACGGTAGGCGGTCAGGCGCACGCTACTGAGCTGCCATGTGTGCCGCTCGGCGCCCCGGAATCGGCGCCGCTGGAACCCGACGAAGGAGGATGGCGCCTTTAGCGAGCGCAGGTGGTGAATGGTTGTCACCATCGCGGTCTTGTCGACTTTGAAACGGTCCGCATCAGAGCCGGTCTTGACCGGCCACCGCCACACGCCGCATGAGGTGGCCGCCGGCGACATAGGAGCTGCGGCACTGGCCGGAAGAGCCAGCCCGAGCGAGAGGACGGGGATTCCGGCAACGGCAGCTACCAGCTTGCGCATTATGGTCATTCCTCTCCGGAGCGGCGATGCGAGTGCCCCGATTCTCGCATTTCCTCACGTCTTGTGCGGCTCTCTGCGCAAACTCCGCGGGCGGGCGTACCAGACCCGGCCACCGACGACCGGGGAACGACACACCCCAAGTTCGGCCACCGGATTCGGCCAATCGGTCTCAGTGTCGGAGGTAGGTCTCTCGTGACGGCGTCAGCTCAACGCGAAGGCGGCCGTGAAACCGTTTATCATTATTTGCCCAAGAATGCGCGGCCTGTCACGATGAGAGCCACCAGCGTTCGCCCTGCTTGGCTGTCAGCCTGTTACCGCAGCGGACCGGGCTTTGTTGCGCGGGCGCGCGTCAGATGCCTTCTGGCAGGAGGGTGACCGGCATGCGCATTGATGGATCCCGCCTTCACCGTGGCGTCCTGACCGTCGCTGCGACGTTGGTGATGGCGGCGACCGCAGCCTGGATGCCTGCAGCGCCCGCGGCGGCCTAGACCGCGTCTGCGATGCCGACGGCGTCCTTCGCTCCCAGCGGTGTCTTCAATCAGGTGGCCGCGACATCGTCCCGCAACGCCTGGGCGGTCGGGCGTTATAGCAACGCCTCAGGAACCAGGACGCTGATCGCGCGCTGGAACGGCGCCGAGTGGAACGTGGCCAGAAACCCCGCCTCGGCACGCCACGTGTGGCTCGACGGCGTGGCCGCGATCTGCGCTCGCAACGCGTGGGCGGTCGGCTTTTCCGTTGGCAACCCCGGGGCCCGCGGAACCGCCATCTTGCATTGGGACGGCACGGCATGGAAGCGAACGCCAGGGCCGAGCCCTGGCAGCGGCGCCTCGCTCATCGGGGTCGCGGCCACGTCCGCCAGCAATGCATGGGCTGTCGGCTTCACCGGCGGCTTCAACCCTCTGATCGTGCACTGGAACGGCACCACATGGACGCGGGTGCACAGCCCGAGTCCTCGTAGGGGCGGTGACCTTATCGGCGTGGCGGCGACATCCGCCAGCGACGCGTGGGCGGTCGGCTCCACCGCCGGCGGCAAGACTTTGATCTTGCGCTGGAACGGAACCACCTGGAAGCGGCTGCCCAGTCCGAATCCGGCAGGCTCCAGCACGCTTGACCGAGTGACCGCCACCTCCGCCCGGAACGCCTGGGCGGTCGCCACTACCGGCGGCAGGCCACTGATCGTGCACTGGAATGGCACGGCATGGAAGGCGGTGCACAGCCCGAGCCTCAGGCGCACCGGCGAACTGATCGGGGTGACCGCGACGTCGGCCCGCAACGCTTGGGCGGTCGGCAACACCGGCCCCGTCCTGGCAGCCGCTGCGTCCCCCCGCAACGCGTGGGCAGCCGATGTCACTGGCGGCCATCAGGTCATTAAGCCGAAGACCCTGATCGTGCGCTGGAACGGCAAAGCGTGGACGCGGGTGCCTAGCCCGAGTCCTGCGGGCGGCGCTTTGCTCATCGGGGTCACCGCCACGTCTGCCCGGAATGCGTGGGCGGTCGGCGGCACCAGCGACTTCGGAGGTAGGGAGAAGGCTCTCGTATTGCGCTGGAACGGCACCGCGTGGAAATGACACGCCAGCTTGTCGGGGGCGTTGGACCTCCGGACTAGCGCGTGGTCCTTCACGACGGTCAGCATGGCTGTGGTGGCCGCGACGCGGGCAAAGGCGATAATGCCTTGGTGGCCAGGACAGCTGCGGACGCCGTGCGGCGGATCGGCATCAGGCTTGCTGCGCTGGCACAGGATGGTCTGGCCTATGCCGATGATGACTACGACCTAGACCGATACCGGCAGGTGGGCGGGCTGGCGGCCGAGCTGCTGTCGGTGCTGAGCGGCCGGCCCGCTGAGGAGCTCGCTGTCGAGCTTGGCCGAGATTCCGGCTACGCCACACCGAAGATCGACGTACGCGGCGTGATTTTCGACGATGACGAACGCGTGCTGCTGATGCGCGAAAAGACAGACGGCCGGTGGTCACTGCCGGGTGGCTGGGCCGACCCCGGCGACGCTCCGTCAGCAGCGGTCACCCGGGAGATTCTCGAGGAGACCGGGTATCACGCATCGGCGGTAAAACTGATCGCGTGCTGGGACCGGGAGCTCCAGGCCAATCCGCCGCCCCTGCCGGTACACGTCTACAAACTGTTCTTCCTGTGCCGCCGCGACGGCGCCGTCCAGCCACCGTCTGCGCTGGAAACGCTCGACGTCGGCTGGTTCTATCTCCACGCCCTGCCGTCGCTGTCGCTCGGCCGCGTCAATCACCGCCAGCTCGAACGCGCCCTGGCACACCATCGTGACCCTTCTCTGCCCAGTGAGTTCGACTAGCGCAGATGCCGGTCGGGTAAGTACATCGACACCGCCGAAATCGCCGTGCCTACGACCCCCCTGGATGAGCGGCGATCAGGACGAGAGCATCAATCAGGCGCCACCAATCCGACTCAGCGAGGTCTTTGCCCATTGTCTGCGCGAGCGTGGCTAGCGCGGCGACGAGCTGGAGCGAGAACTGATCGGCATCCAGGTTTAGCGCCGTGGCAACTGTATTGACTACCTGCCGGAATCTGATGGTGCGTCCGAGCCGGACCAGCGAGGCGGGTATCTCGGGTGATGCGGATGCCCACATCAGCTGGCTCTCGTCGCCCGCTTCGAGCGTGACCGCTAGCTGCATGCCCAGAGCGTTGGCGAGCCGCGTCAGTGCCGTGATCGTCGGGTTGCCACGGCCGTTCTCAAGATTGGCGATGTAGGGGACCGACAGGCCCGCAGCTTCGGCAACCGATGCCACGGTCCGGCCCGCAGCGGTTCGCCGCGCCCGCAGCTGGCGGCCGATGGCTGGCTGATCCATGCCGTTCCTATCTTGACAGAGCACCAACTGAGAAAGCTATTCTGACAGAATATTCAGGTGACGGGCGGCGCGCATGCTCCAGGCTCTGCGGATTCGGGATTTCCGGCTGCTCTGGATAGGCAGCATTGTCAGCGACCTGGGCTCGTGGCTGCTGATCCTCGCCATCCCTGCCTACGTCTTCCTAGTCACAGGCTCACTGCGCGACACCGGGCTGACGCTGGCCGCCCAGTACCTGCCGCTACTACTGCTCGGCCCGGTTGCCGGTGTCTTCACCGACAGGTGGGACAGGCGCCGCCTGATGATCGGGACCAACCTATTCCGCGCGGGCGCCGTGGCCGTAATGCTGCTCGGCATCTCTGCCGGCCGCTACTGGGTGCTCTACATCGCTCTTATCGCGGAGAGCAGCGGCGGCGTGTTGTATTGGCCGGCTATGCGGGCTCGCACGCCTGCCATTGTTGGCACGGGTACCCTGCTGAGCAGCGCCAACTCACTCAACGCTTTTGCCGACGGGGCCGTCCGGCTCCTCGGCGGTCCCATCGGCGGCGCTCTCCTGACCGTCTGCGGCATCAAATGGCTGATCTGCGCTGACGCCCTCAGCTACCTGCTGTCCGCCGCCGCCATGTTCATGACATCACGACCGGACCGGGACCACCCGGGCAGCCGGATTACGATCCGCGCCGTGGCCGGCGACCTCATTAACGGCACCCGGGTCCTGCGCCGCCAGCCCATAGCACGCGCCCTGCTCCCGGTCACGATCATCTTCCTCGCCGCCAACGCATCGCTCAGCGCCCTGCTCATTCCGTTGGGAGTCCAGCGGCTGGGCGGCAGCGAGCACACCGGCGTGTTGTTGTCCTGCCTGGGCGTGGGCTTCCTGCTCGGCGCCCCGGTCCTGCGAGCGCTCATGGACCGGGTCCAGCCGCGGAACCTGCTCACGGTCAGCCTGACGGCCACGGCCGCCGGTTACTTCCTGCTGTTCACCTCATCGTCGCTCACCACGGCACTGCCCGCCGCAGCGGGCATCGGCATGTTCGGCTCGATGTCCCAGGTGATCCCGCAGACCACCGTGCAGCGCGTGATCCCCAACGCAGTACTCGGCCGGGTCAGCGCCGTGTTCCTAACCGGGGAGGCAGCGGCCACCCTCGCCGGGGCCGTCGCCGGTCCGGCTTTCGCCCAGGCAGCGCGATTCTCCGGCGTGGCCACAGCTGCCAGCCTCATGACGCTAAGCGCCGCGGCGCTCGCATTCCTCCTCGTACCGCCGATGCCCGCGATCACTCACGCATAGCCCTCCGCCAGCGAGTCAGATACGCGCCGTACCCAGCAACCTGGGATTCCCCCGCTAAGGTATGTTCGCAGTTGCCCCCCGCGGACC
>DASWGE010000351.1:0-8292 GCA_036393895.1 Streptosporangiaceae bacterium
GGCCGCGCTCAAGGCCAACCTCGATGACCTGCCGCGCGGCGCCGACATCATCGCCAACACCGACGAGTTCACCAGGCGGAACCTGGCCAAGGTCGGCTACGACGCCAACCCGCTTGAAGACGGCTCGCTGGACGGCTACCAACTGCACGCGATCCCGATCACCTCGGTGACCGTCAAAGCGCTCGAGGGCTACGACATCAGCAAGAAGGACGCCGAGCGGGCGAAGAACATGTTCTCCCTAGGCATGCTGTCCTGGCTCTACAACCGGCCCGCCGACGGGACGCTGCGCTTCCTCGAGTCCAAGTTCGCGAGCAAGCCAGAAATCATGAAGGCGAACATTACGGCCTTCCAGGCTGGCTGGAACTACGGCGAGACGACCGAGGAGTTCTCGGTCCAGTACGAGATCAAGCCGGCCACCCTGCCGCCCGGCCAGTACCGCAACATCACGGGCAACACCGCGCTGGCGAACGGCCTGGTCACGGCCGCCAAGCTCGCGGGCCTGCAAATGTTCCTCGGGTCGTACCCGATCACGCCGGCCTCGGACATCCTGCACGAGCTGTCCAAGTACAAGCGCTTCGGGATCCGGACGTTCCAGGCCGAGGACGAGATCAGCGGCGTGGGCGCCGCGCTCGGGGCGGCGTTCGGCGGCGCGCTCGGCGTCACCAGCACCTCCGGCCCCGGGATGTGCCTGAAGGCCGAGACCATCGGGCTGGCCTCGGCGGTCGAACTCCCGCTGATCGTCTGCGACATCCAGCGGGCCGGCCCGTCCACCGGCATGCCGACCAAGACCGAGCAGGCTGACCTGCTGATGGCGCTCTACGGCCGCAACGGCGAGTCGCCCCTGGTCGTGATCGCCCCGGCGACTCCCGGCGACTGCTTCACCACGGCCCTTGAGGCGACCAGGATCGCGGTCAAGTACCGGACGCCCGTGATCATCCTGTCCGACGGTTACCTCGCAAACGGG
The DNA here is from genome assembly GCA_036393895.1 of Streptosporangiaceae bacterium. GTDB lineage: Bacteria > Actinomycetota > Actinomycetes > Streptosporangiales > Streptosporangiaceae > Chersky-822. Next base: position 965 of record DASWGE010000351.1, read on the forward strand.
TCGGAGCCGTGGCGCATCCCTGACCTCGCCGAACTCCCCGACCTGCGGGCCGAGTTCTCATTCGCCACGGCCAACCAAACGCCGGGCGCCGGTACCGAATCCGAGCCGTTCATGCCGTACCGGCGGGACCCGCTGACGCTGGCCAGGCCGTGGGCGATTCCCGGCACGCCAGGCCTGGAACACCGGATCGGCGGGATCGAGAAGGCCGACGGCATCGGAACGATCTCGTATGACCCGGACAACCACGACAAGATGGTCAGGCTCCGGCAGGCCAAGATCGACGGCATCGCGGCCGACATCCCGCCGCTCGAGGTGGACGACCCGGACGGCGACGCCCGGGTGCTCGTGCTCGGCTGGGGCTCGACGTTCGGCTCGATCGGCGCGGCCGTCCGCAGGGTGCGGCTGGCCGGCGGCTCGGTCGCCCAGGCCCACTTGCGGCATCTGTCGCCGTTCCCGGCCAACCTCGGCGACGTGCTCAAGCAGTACGACAAGGTACTGGTGCCCGAGATCAACACGGGCCAGCTCGCGCTCGTCCTGCGCGGCCGCTACCTGATCGACGTCATCTCCTATAACCGCGTCCGCGGGCTGCCGTTCCGGGCGGCCGAGCTCTGCGGCGTCATCCAGGATGTGATTTTCAATGCCTAGGCCACTCGACGTGGAAGGCGCCAACGGCGAGGGACATGTCAGCTCCGGCAACGGCGCCGGGCGGCTGTCCTCGCTGACGCTTGTTCCGCGCGCGGACCAGCAGCTGAACACCAAGGACTTCAAGTCCGACCAGGAGGTCAGATGGTGCCCGGGCTGCGGGGACTACGCGATCCTGGCCGCGTTCCAGTCATTCCTGCCCGAACTCGACGTGCCGCGGGAGAACCTCGTCATCATCTCGGGCATAGGCTGCTCGTCCCGGCTGCCCTACTACGTGAACAGCTATGGCCTGCACTCGATCCATGGCCGCGCGCCCGCGATCGCGACCGGCCTGGCGACCTCGCGGCAGGACCTGTCGGTGTGGGTGATCACCGGCGACGGCGACGCCCTGTCGATCGGCGGCAACCACCTGATCCACGCGCTGCGCCGCAACGTCAACATCAAGATCCTGTTGTTCAACAACCGCATCTACGGGCTCACCAAGGGCCAGTACTCGCCCACGTCCGAACAGGGCAAGGTGACCAAGTCGACGCCGTTCGGCTCGCTCGACACCCCGTTCAACCCGCTCTCGCTGGCGCTCGGCGCCGAAGCAAGCTTCGTGGCCAGGACGATCGACTCTGACCGCAAGCACTTGACCAGCGTGCTGCGCACTGCGGCCGATCACCGCGGCACGGCGTTCGTCGAGATCTACCAGAATTGCCCGATATTTAACGACGACGCCTTCGCACCGGTCACCGAGCCCGGGGCGCGCGATGAGCACGTGATCAGGCTGGAGCACGGGCAACCGGTGAAGTTCGGCCCCTCCAACGAGCGCGGCCTGCGGTTCTCCCCTGTCGGCTCGCTTGAGGTCGTGCCCGTGCCGGCCGACGGCTCGCAGGACAGCTCGCTGCTCGTGCACAACGCGCACGCGGCCGACCCGTCCTACGCGTTCGCGCTGAGCAGGCTAGACAGCGTCGACATGGCGCACACGCCGATCGGGATCTTCCGCGACGTGGAGCGGCAAACCTACGACGACGCGATGTCGGCGCAGATCGACGCGGCTCGCGCCAAGCGGGGCGACGGCGACCTGGCCGCGCTCCTCGCGGGCGGCGACACCTGGCGCGTGGGTTAGGGCCCAGCCGCCTGCCGGGCCCCGCCCGCCGGGCACCGCCCGCATAATCAACAGCGATGGGCCACGGCTGTTGCTCCTTCAACGGCTATGGGTCATCGCTGTTGAATTGCTCGTGGACGGAGGACGGCATGAGTGTGCGGGTTGAGCGGTCGGGACCGGTGTGGACGATCATCCTCGAGCGGCCCGAGGTGCGGAATGCCGTTGACGGGCCGACCGCCACCGCACTCTCAGCTGCCTTCCGGGAGTTCGATGCCGACGCCGACGCGTCGGTGGCTGTGCTGTGGGGAGCCGGGGGGACGTTTTGCGCGGGGGCTGATCTGAGGGCGGTGGGGACTGCGGACGGGAATCGGACTGCCCCCGACGGGGATGGGCCGATGGGGCCTACCAGGATGCAGTTGAGCAAGCCGGTGATCGCAGCCGTTGCTGGACACGCGGTGGCCGGCGGCCTTGAGCTCGCGCTGTGGTGTGACCTGCGGATAGCCGAGGAAGACGCGATCTTCGGGGTGTTCTGCCGGAGGTGGGGCGTGCCGCTGATCGATGGCGGCACTGTCCGGCTGCCCAGGCTGGTCGGGCTAGGCCGAGCCCTGGACCTGATCCTCACCGGGCGCGGTGTCGAAGCGGCAGAGGCATTCCAGATCGGGCTGGTCAACAGGATCGTGCCGCGAGGCGGCGCGCGCGAGGCGGCGGAGGCCCTGGCCCGCGAGCTGGCCGCATTGCCGCAGACGTGCCTGCGCAACGACCGCCTGTCGGCGATCGAGTCGGCCTCGCTCGACGACGACGCCGCGATGGCCCGCGAGTACCGTCTCGGGATGGCCAGCCTGGCCGACCCAGCGCTGATCGCCGGTGTGACCAGGTTCCGCGAAGGGGCGGGCCGAGGCGGCGCGCCGGACTAGCTCAAGTGGCCGCCGGACCCCAGCTGGTCGCAATCTGTAGCTGAACTGTTACGTAAAGTTGCGAGTCCTAAACGCCAACCGCAGCCGCCACGTGGTCGTCTCTTGAATTGACACCTCACCTGGCTCACTAACCGATGGCGGCCACCCCATGATTCGTCGGCTGTTTCCGCGCCAATGCACAACGCTATCCCTCGGTATTGTCCTGGCCCTGGCCGTCGGCACCTCGGCCAGTGCCGCAACGGCTGGGCGCGAGCGGGTCGCCTCGGGCGCGGCCCAGCGGACTGCTCCGCGAGTCATCTGCGTGGCGCAGAGTCACAAGAATGACCAGCTTGCTGTCAAAATGGTGCACGACATCGACGCCAAGCTGACCGGCCGCGTTTCGACTGTCGGGCTGAAGGAGATCGACAGCAAGACCGGCATCACCTGCACGTACCACCAAGACTGGCACTTCTACGCGGCCAGCGCCATCAAGGCCACGATCCTCGCTGCCCTGCTGCGCACGGCCCAGGAGCAGAGCCGGCACTTGACCGCCAGAGAGCGGAGGCTCGCCTGGCTGATGATTACCCAGTCCGACAACAACGCGGCGACCGCGCTCTGGAACCAGGAGGGCCCCAGGCGCATGCAGCACATACTGAACCTGGCGAAGATGACACAGACGAAGCTGGCCTTCGCATGGGGACTGAGCCTGCTCACCGCGCACGACGAGATTCTCCTGCTGACGCTGCTGTCCCGCCCGAACAGGATTCTCAGCCTGAACTCCCGGGTCTACGCCCAGTACCTGATGTCTCACGTGATCTCCTCACAGCGCTGGGGCGTGCCCGCAGGAGCCCCGACCAGCGTCAAGGTGGGTGTGAAGAACGGCTGGCTGCCGTATCCGGTCAGCGACAACTGGGAGATCAATAGCATCGGCTTCTTCCGGAGCACGAAGCCGTTCAGGGACTACGAGATAGCCATGCTCACCCACGCCAACCCGACGATGGCGTACGGCATCATCACCATCGAGGGCGCTGCTAGGGCCATCCACAGCGATCTCAACCCCGGCGCACAGAGCGTGATCCCGCCGTCGGTGCCCAACCCGTCGTGGGGCATCCCCGACGAGCCGATCCCGCCCCGAGCGGACACCCGATGAACCTCTGGTGGCACTGGGGCGCCACCAGAGGTTCATCGGGGTGGCCTGTCGGGAGGTGAATAACGGTCAGAGCTGGGATTCGAGCGGGCCTGGTTCCTTTAGGCGCTGCAGATGGTCCCTCAGCCGCCGCTTGTAGGCCGCGCCGCGGTGCAGCGTGGCGGCGCGCTCGTACCTGGCTTGATCACGCGCGGAGGGCCGGCCCGCTCCGGTCAGCTCATAGCCAAGCGATCGCAGCCGACCGCCCATAGCCATCTCGCAGAGCGCGATCTGCCAGGGTTCGAGCCGGGTGCTCCAGTGCCCGGACGGAGCGGCCGTGACCGCCTTCTGGGTGTCGGCATGCCAGGTCTTACGTTCGGGGATGGTGCTGACCGCGATCTTGTGCGGCTCGGTCATTGCGGGGTCGAACTCCTCGCCGAGGAACTCGCAGAGCTTGCCGAGCCGCCCCGCCGGATCGGCAACCAGATCTTCGTAGCTGAGCTCGAAGTACGTGTCGGCCGGCAGCTGGCGCGCTGCGCGGCGGCCGCTGTCGATCGCCTCCATCCAGCTGCAGATAGCCGCGTAGATGTCCTGCTTGAACCACGGCATCGTCAGCAACGACGCGACGCAGTCTCTGCCGTCCCTGGTCAGGTGCACGATCTGCGCGTCGGGGAACATCCGCAGCAGCGCCGGCATGTATTGGTAGTAGCCCGGCCGCTTGTCTCCCCACCGTGGCTTGCCAAACCGCCTGGCGTACGCGCGGAACACAATCCCGATCGCGGACCCGAGTGTCGGCGGGCCCGCCATGATCTCGGCAAAGACCTCGTCCGCGTCCAGATCGAGGTCGTAGAAGAGCGTCTGCCGCTCTCGGACGATCGAGTTCGCCAGCGCCATGCGGTTCGGCTCCCGGCGCAGGTCGCCGAACGTGTTGCGGGCCTCGTAGCTAGTCAGGACGAACCGCGTCTCCGGCGGGATCGCGATCCGCGGATGAGCATGCAGCATCAGCTGCAGCAGCGTCGTCCCCGAACGGGGACAACCAAGGATGAAGATTGGCCGGTCAGTGCCCATGGCTCAATCTATCGTGCCTATCTCGGCTACCAGGTGCCCCATTTCAGGCCCGGCTCGGGCAGCGCTGGCGGCTGGAGGAAGGCCGGCGGGCCCTCGAGGTCCAGAGCGCCGAGCGGCGATAGGGCCGCCGCATCACGCCGGGTCAATGCGGGCAGATTCCACTTCTCCTCGACCAGCTTGAGCACCGACGTGTGATCGAGCACGTCGGAAAGCACGAAGTCCGGCCTGGCAAAAGGCGACACGATGACCGCGGGGACGCGCACGCCGTACTGGTCATAGCGCATCGGCCCGCCGTCATCCGCCGCGTCCTCGGCCATCGCAGGAACGAAGATCCGGTGCAGCAACCTGAGCCAGGCTGGACGTTCGGCCATGCTCCGGCCCTCGACGTCATCGGGCGGCACCGAAGCGGGAGGCGGAACGTGATCGTAATATCCGCCGTGCTCGTCGTAGGTCCAGATCAGCACAGTGCCCGGCCATCCCTTGCCGTGCATGACGCGGTTGATGACTTCGGCGGCGAAGCTCTCGCCCTTCCTGATGTCCTGCGGGTTTTCTTCGGAAAAGTCTTCAAACGACGGATCGACGATGCTGAAGGCGGGCAGCGTGCCGTTATCGGCGGCCTCGAAGAAGTCGTCCATGCGGTCGACATGGAGGACGTGCCTGGCGATGCCGAGCGGGAACAGGTCAGCGGTGAACTGTATGTCCTTCGGAACGTCCGCAGCGTGCTGGGCGCCCTCCAGCAGCGAGGACATCCGGCGGCGGGCCATGCGCCGCTTGTGTCGCGCCAGCCGCCGGACCTTGGAGACGTCGCTGGCGACGGCGTGATAGTTCGTCCACGAGATGCCGTGCCGGGACAGCATGTCGAGGATCGTGCCCGCCGACGGGTAGTCAAGCAGGTGCAGCGGCAGATCATCGACCAGGCCGTTGGCCGTGCCCGCGATCAGGAACCGCCGGTTGGGGAACGTCGGGCCAAGGCACGAGCTGAACCAGCGATCGGCCAGCGGGAACGTGCGGGCCAGACCGTAGTAGAACGGCAGGTCCGCCTCGGTCCAGTAACTCATTCCGACCGTCTCGTCGGCAGCGGGCTCGACCTCCTGTGTGCTGGTGACGAATCCGTCCATTCGTCCGCCATTCCACTGCAGATGGCTCGCGTGCCAGCTCTGGCAGGGCACGCCATCGGCCTGCTCCGTGGAGGGCGCGTGGTAGCCGCGGATCATCTTGCCGTCGGCATTCGGGTTCGCCGCCTTCGGCTGGCCGTCGCGTCCGAGCTTGAACCCGTCGCCCCGCCCGGCGAGCATGCCCAGGTAGCTGTCGTAGGAATGGTTCTCCATCATCAGGACGACAATGTGCTTGATTTGCGGCAGCAGGTCGGTGCCGGCCGGCAGCGACGGGATCGGGCGCTCGCCTGGCCGGAGTGCGGCCACGCCGCGACCCCGGCGCTTCAGCTCATGCCGCTCAAGCCGCTCCCACACGGCGCACCTCCGGTCGTAAAACGTGCGAGCCTAGTTGCTCAGCCGCGAAGGGACGAAACACCTGCCAGGTCACCAGGCCAGTTGGCGACATCTCGCAGGCTATCTGGCCACGCCGGGCTCAACGGGAGGAGGCGGCAGCGTGAACGAGCCTGCCGCTGGGGTCCGCCTACGCACGACGGTGGCCAAGTGATCGTCCTGACCGGGCCGCCCGGCGCCGGCAAAACCACGGTGGCCCGGGTTCTGGCAGACAGTCAGCCGGCCAGCGTCCACCTGCACGCTGACGACTTCTGGCACTACATCCGGCAAGGACGGGTTGCGCCTTACCTGCCCGAAGCCCACCAGCAGAACCAGATCGTCATGGACGTGATCGCGCAGGCGGCGTTCTGCTACGCAGCAGGCGGTTACCAGGTGGTCTGCGACGGCATCGTCGGACCCTGGTTCATCGGCGTGTTCCGGACCGTAACAGCCAGGGCAATCCCGCTGCACGACGTCATCGTGCGTCCGGATCAGGCCACTGCCTTGCGGCGCGCGCGACGCCGACCTAGCCACGCGCTGACCAATCCCGGGCCGATCCGTCAGCTACACCGCGAGTTCACCGATATTGGTGCCTACGAACGACATGTATTCGACAACACCCGGCTGGAACCGCAGGCGACCGCAGACGCTGTTCTGCGCGGCCTGGCCGAAGGCGCCTACTACCTGGCACCGTGATCGGAGTGTCCGGGCCGTACCGGCGCCGCGGCGCTGCGAGGGTCGCCGTCTGCCACTCAGGTCGCTCCTGCGGGGTCAGCTGGCGCACGGGGCCCTACCCCTGTCTTGTCGCCTGCCTGTGCCGGACTCCGCCATGTCAGGCTCCCGCAGCCACGCGGTCTCCTGGCTTGAGAACGACTTTCTCGCAGCCGTCCTGCTTGTGCTTGAAGATGTTGTAGCCATGCGGTGCGCGCTGCAGCGGCAGCCTGTGCGTGATGACCCGCGTCGGGTCGATCTCACCGCGTTCGATGCGTTCCAGCAGCGGCTTCATGTAGCGCTGAACATGGCAC
>DASWGE010000352.1:0-1759 GCA_036393895.1 Streptosporangiaceae bacterium
GTGGTGTGGCTGCCTGGGGCCAGGTTCTTGCGGGCCTATCAGCTAGACGGCGGCTACACGTCAGGCGCGCTGCTGGCGTTCTTCACGCTGGGCGGGCTGGCCGGATCGGCCGTCCTGCTGCGCCGGCGGATCGGGCAGCCAACCCGCCAGCTCGGGCTGGCTTGCCTGCTGTTCTTCGGCTCGGGCGTGTTCGTGCTGGCCGTCTCGGACCTGTTCCAGTTCTCATGGCGGTACCAGTTGCCCGCGCTCGTCACTCTGGTACCGGCGGGCGCGCTCGGGCTATCCGCCCTTCTCAGCGTGCGCAAAGGCGCCAGCTAACCTGCCCTACGAGGGATGCGGCCGCCGGGGCAGTTGCCGGTGAGTTTTGTTAGGCCCAATGTCACATCGGGCTTTTCGCCGTTCGTGGGGTAAGTGAGGGCGCCGCCAGGGCGCCCGTCCTGACGCCCAATGGAGGCTAGTCATGAAATACCTGATACTCGGCCTGATCAGCGAGACCGGTCAGCAGCTGCAGGGGCCTGATCTGGAGGCATGGATGCAGGAGATCGGGGCCTGGTACGAGAAGTACGGCAGCACGGGGAAGCTCGTCGACGCTGGGTACCAGCTCGATTCGGTGGACAAGGTCAAGACCGTGCGCGCCGGCGGGGTGATCGACGGCCCGTTCATGGAGAGCAAGGAGGTTCTCGGCGGCTACTCGCTCCTCGAGACCGACACCATCGACGAAGCGGTGGAGATCGCGAGAACCTGGCCCGGCATTGACCGTGGGTGGATCGTGATGGAGGTCAGGCCGGTCATGGCGCAGTAGCGGCGAATCGCGATCGCGGCTACAGCGAGAGGCGACGGGCGAGCAGCTCGCGCTCGGCCGGATTGGCGGCCAGCGCGAGCGCTCGCTCGTTCGCGGCGCGAGCCTGCTCACGGCTCCCGAGGTCGCTCAGCAGTTCGGCCCGCACGGCGTGGAACAGGCGGTAGCCGTCTAGCTCAGCCGCAAGCGGTTCGACCTCGGCCAGCGCGGCCTCCGGGCCGATCGCGAACCTGGTAGCGACCGCACGGTTGAGCCGTACGACGGGCGACGGCGCAAGCAGGTCAAGCCGGTCGTACAGCAACCGGATCTGATGCCAGTCTGTGTGCTCATAGGCTGGCGCCTGAGCGTGGACCGCGGCGATCGCGGCCTGGATCTGGTAGGGGCCCGGCCGATGCATCTCGATCGCGCGGCCGAGCAGCTGTGCCGCCTCGGTCGCGACCGCGCCATCCCATCGTGACCGGTCCTGGTCAGCCAACCGCACCAGCCGTCCCCAGCCGTCGAACCTGGTCGCCGCCCGCGATTCGTGCAAGAGCAGCAGCGCCAGCAGGCCGAGCACCTCAGGCTCGCGCGGCATGAGCCGATGCAGGAGCCGGTTCAGCGCGATCGCCTGCGCGGCGAGGTCCCGCCTGGCCGGGGTGCGCCCGGCGCTGGCCAGGTAGCCCTCATTGAAGACGAGATAGATGACGGTAAGTACCTCGTCCAGGCGATCGCTGAGGTGGTCGGGGTCGGGCACGCGCACCTCGGAGCTCGTTTTCCGCAGCGCCCGCCGCGCCCTGGCCAGCCGCTGGGCCATCGCCGGTTCAGTGGCCAGGAACGCCGCGGAGATCTCCGCCGCGGTAAGACCGCAGACGGCGCGTAGCGTAAGCGCGATCTGGGACTCTCGCTGTAGCGACGGATGGCAGCATGCGAAGACCAGGCTGAGCAGATCGTCGTCTTCGTTATCCCGGCCGGCCTCGGAGT
>DASWGE010000353.1:0-4516 GCA_036393895.1 Streptosporangiaceae bacterium
GGAGCCACCCGTCGGCCGAGCGCTTGCGGATCACCACCGCGCCAAACCTGTGGCGCTACTCGTTGGTGATGGTGTCATAATTCTCGCGCATCGTCTGCGTTAGCGGGTGATCGGGACCGAGGAAGCGTTCGCAGTCCGCAAGCGTCCGATCCAGCAAGGCGGTCGCGTCGACCGGTCGGCCGGCCGTGTGGTAGGCGTGGGCAAGATTGCCGCGCAAGATGATGGTGTCCGGGTGGCTGGTGCCGTGGATTAGTTCGGATTCGGCGATGGCGCGCTTGTACAAGGGGATGGCATCGGCTAGCCGCCCCGCGCTGTGGTAGGCCGAGGCGAGGCATGCGCGCGAGGTCACTGTATCCGGATCATCGGGGCCGACGCTCCCCTCCCGCTCCGCAAGCGTGCGTTCGTACAGCACGATCGCCTCCTTCACTTGGCCGGTCAGCAGGTGAGCGTCGGCTAGGCTGGCGCGAGCGGTCAGTGTGTCACGGTGACGAGGTCCAAGTACTCGTTCGCGGTCGGCCAGGTTGCGCTTGCTGTGCCTGATCGCATCCTTCCCGCGCCCCGCATATACCAGGGCCGTGGCGAGGGTGGCCCGTGCTGCCAGCGTGTCCGGGTGATCTGCTCCTCCGGAGCGCTCGGCCTCTGTGACGATCCGCTCGTGCACTCTGATGGCTTCCTTGGACAGGCCGGCTGCTTGGTAGGAATCTGCGAGGCCTCGGCGTGCAGCCAGGATGTCAGGATGACCGGGCTCGAGGAGGTGCTCACCGTCCGCGACGATCTGCTGATACAGCGGAATGGCATCCCGCGAGCGCCCCGCCGCCTGATAGGCGCGTGCGAGGCTGGCCCGTGGCGTCCAGGTGTCTGGGTGCGTGGGGCCCAGGAGCCAGGCCTGCTCGGCGACGCTCTTCTCGTACAGTGGCATCGCGTCGGCTAGGCGCCCGGCCGCCTGGTAGGCGGCCGCGAGGAACAAGCGCGAGGCCAGGGTATCCACGTGGCCAGGGCCGCACACCCGCTCCCGTTCAGCGAGATTCCTCTTGCAGGCTTCGATGGCGTCGTCGAACATGCCGGCCGAGAGGAAAGCCGAGGCCAGCTTGTCGCGCGCCCAGAGCGTGCGCGGGTGTCCGGGACCGAGGATATCGGCGCCCTTCTCGGTCATCTCCCGCCAGTGCCCGACCGCGGGGCCGACCAGCCGCGCCGCGTCCAGGCTCTCGCCCGCGCGCATAAGCACCGGATGCGATTCCGGGTCCCCGAGCAGCCCATCGGTGCCCGCTTGCAGGCTGCTCGCACAGTCACGCAGAGCCTGGGCCAGCAGCGGCTCCGCCTGATCCTGCTCCGGCCAGACCTCAAGCAGCGAGCTGGCCGCTGCCCTAGCTGCCAGCCTGATCTCCTCGGCGGACAGGTTGTCCATGACCGCGGTCCGCACCAGGGAGTGCACACGAATCGTCCGGGCTGCGTCGTTGCCGTCGATGGTGACCAGGCCCAGGCTGGCAAGATTAAGCAGGGAACGGCGGGCTTGGCTCTCGTCATCAGCCCCGCCCGCGTTCGCGCGCCCGATGATAAAGCCGCACGCGGGCTTGCTCGTGAGCACTGCTCCGGGAATGCCGTTCGACCCGAGCAGCGTGCTCAGCGTGAGTGCTGGCCGTGCCATGCGCAGCGGAGGCAGCTGGTCGGCGCTTTCCAGAGCCAGCCACAAGGATGCGATGACGATGGCCGGGTACCCCTGGGCGACTAGGCCGGTGAGCTGAGCCTTCCGTTCACTGAGACGGAGCCGGTACTCATGGCAGCTAAGTCGGTCGCTGGTTATGACGGCCGCTGCATGGGCGAGCCCGAGCGGAAGGTATCCCAGGTCGTCGACCAGGTCCAGGGCCTCGAGCCGCTGATCTCGGTCTAGTCTGGTCGTCAGGTACGTGAAAGCTTCCCGGCGCGTGAACACCCCGACGTGCTCGATTCGCCGACCAGCCTGATGCAGCGACGCGTCAAGCCGCCGGGTAGTCACAAGAGTCCGCCCGGCCGGGCCTCGCGGCCACAGCCCATCAAGGTCCTCCGGGTCAGCGAGACCATCGAGGACCACCAGCCACGGTCGGCTGGTTTGCCCCAGCCAATTCAGCAACTGCCTGGCGGCCGACTCCGCATCCTGGCGACGACGAGTGGCGCCGACCTGGCCTGCGGCATGGGCATAGCTTGTGACAATCGCGGCGCGGCTGCCCGCGTGCACCCACACGAGCAAGTCGACTGCCTGCGCTTCCCGGAGCGCCTGTGCCGCGGCGACGGCGAGCTGGGTCTTCCCTGTCCCGCCGAGCCCGCTAACGCCCCGGGTCAGGGCATCGTCGCCGTCGTTGAGGACCATTGTCTCGCCGCGCGACAGGCTATCGGGCAGGCCTGGCCCCGTCTCCGGCCTGTCGATGTGGCCGACTGCAAGCTGGGGCACCGCGCCAGAAACAATCGGCCACGTCACATGTGGCTGGGGGTCCGCGCGCGGTACGCGCCCGGCCTGGCTGCCGGTCGTCACATGATCACCAAACCTGAGCGCCGAGATTCACGGTTTCCATGACAGAGCAGGAGCGCTCATCAGAATACGACGCCAAGGTCCATGAAAACGGCTAATCAGCTCGGGCCACATCCACTCTGGGCAGCGACCTGGCCCTGGCTCCTCGGGGATCTCGGCATGCCCATGGGGATCGGCTGACCCAACCAATGCCACAATCGACAGGACGCCCGGCAGCGTCCATTATTGGGTAATGGTTACGATGTGGCGTCTTGCCGTCAGGACACCCGGACAGAACACCTGGACCTCCGAGAAACCGAGGGGTAAGGGGCCATGCAAGTCGGCGCCCGCTCCCGTCGAGGCAACCCGCGCCTATCGCGCCGTGCGGCCTGCAGCACCTGGCCCAAGGGCATGAGAGCGTCTGGGATGTTGCCGCCGGGCGGTCGCCGGGCGGGCTGATGGGCAAGTTCACCCTCTACTTCGCCACGGACATCCATGGGTCGGAACGATGCTTCCGCAAGTTCCTGAACGCCGGCAAGGCCTATGGTGCAGACGCGGTCATTCTGGGCGGCGACATCACAGGCAAGGCCCTGGTACCCGTTATCGAGGAGGCGGGTGGTCGCTGGAAGGCCAAAGTGGCCGGCAAGTGGGAGACCGCCTCGGATACGGCGGAGCTTGACGACATCGAGCGGCGAATCCGAACCCTCGGGTTCTACTCATACCGCACATCGCCAGAGGAGCACGCCAAGATGGCTGCCGACGAGGCGTATCAGAGCCTGGTCTTCGACCGGGTGATGCGCGCTTCAGTCGAGGGCTGGGTGGACATCGCTGACACGCGGCTGCGCGATGCTGGGTTGCCATGTCTCGTCATGCCGGGAAACGACGACATCCCGGCTGTTAAGGATCTGCTCTCCCAGGCCAGCTGGCTGATACAGGGAGAGGACCACGTTCTCGACTTCGGTCCTTACCAGGTGCTGAGCCTCGGGTATTCCACGATGACGCCGTGGCATTCGCCGCGGGAGCTGTCCGATGAGGAGATGGGCCGCCGCCTTGGCGAGCTGATCGAACGAATCCAGCCGGGTAGGCCGGTGATCTTCAACGTGCACAACCCGCCAGCCGACTCGGGCACCGATCTCGCGTTCAAGCTGACCGACAACATGCGCATTGCGACGGCCGGCGGCGAGCCGGTTCGGACACCGGTAGGCAGCCGCGCCGTGCGGGCAGTGATCGAGCAGGTGCAGCCGGTGCTTTCGCTGCACGGGCACATTCACGAATCCCGCGCGATGAGCTCAATCGGCCGGACGAAGGTCTGCAACCCTGGCTCGCTCTACCCGGACGGAATATTGCAGGGAGTCCTCATCAGCCTCGATGGCGACAAAGTCAAGGGATACAAGTTTGTTTCCGGGTGATGCGGGCGACGGCACCGAGTCGCCGGCCCAGGCGGATAGGCAGGCGTCGTCGGCCGACGCCGGGGCCTGGCCAGGAGCCAACACCGGCGCCGTCGCTTTGACTTTCGATGTTGACGCGCGCTCGGTGATGCTCGCGGCCGATCCCTCCCGCGCGTCCCGCGCGTCCCTGATGAGCCACCAGGACTACGGCCCGCTCGTCGGCGTCCCGCGACTGCTTGCCCTGCTGCGGGACTACGGGCTGCGGGCAACGTTCTTCGTCCCAGGGGCGACGGCTGAGCATTATCCAGCGGTCCTGGCCGCGATCCTGGAGGGTGGCCACGAGGTCGGTCACCATGGCTACCTCCATGAGTCGCTGGTTGGTGCCGATGAGAGGGCCGAGCGCGACTACCTGGAACGCGGCCTGGACGCCCTCGACCGCATCGCCGGTGTCCGGCCATCCGGTTACCGGGCACCCTGGTGGGAGGCGACCGCGCGGACCCGGCCACTGCTTGCCGGGTACGAGTTCGCCTACGACAGCAGCTTCTTCGATGCCGACGCGCCGTACCCGGCGCCCGAATGCAGCGGCCAGATTGTTGAGGTTCCAGTCTGCTGGGCGCTCGACGACTGGGAGCGGTACGCATTCTGG
>DASWGE010000354.1:0-3456 GCA_036393895.1 Streptosporangiaceae bacterium
CCGGGTGAAGGCGGCCAGGCTCGGCTTGATCGGTTCGGGCACTGCCGCGGCTCCCGCGACGGCGTTCAGCGTCTTAAGCCCGTCGCCCGAATTGATGATCACGGTCTCCTCGGCCGGGTCGAGCTTCCCGGTCGCAAGCAGCCGGCGCAGCACCGCGATCGTCACGCCCACCGCCGTCTCGCCGAAGATGCCCTCGGTCGCGGCCAACAGCCTGATCGAGTCCACGATCTCCGGGTCCGGAGCGTCGGCGACCGCGCCCCCGGTCCGGCGCACAACATCTAGCACGTAGGGACCGTCGGCCGGGTTCCCGATGGCCAGGGACTTGGCGATCGTGTCGGGGCGCACGGGCTGCACGACGTCGTGCCCGGCGGCGTACGCGGCAGCGACCGGCGCGCACCCGCTGGCCTGCGCGCCGTAGACGGTCACGTCGGATTCAGGCACCAGGCCGAGCGCGACGAATTCGCGGAAGGCTTTGTCGATCTTCACGAGCTGCGCGCCGGACGCGACCGGTACCACGATCTGGCGTGGCAGCCGCCAGCCGAGGTCCTCGGCGATCTCGTAGCCGATCGTCTTGGAGCCCTCGGCGTAGTACGGCCGCACGTTCACGTTGACGAACGCCCAGTCCTCGCGCTCCTCGGCGAGCTCGGAAGCCAGCCTGTTCACCTCGTCGTAGCCGCCATCGACCTTGACGAGCAGGCCGCCGTACACGGCCGAGGCCAGGATCTTCTCCGGCTCGAGGTTGGCGGGAATGAGCACCACGGACTCGATCCCGGCCTTGGCCGCGGCCGCGGCGACCGCGTTGGCCAGGTTTCCGGTGGACGGGCAGGCAAGCACCCGGTAGCCCATCTCCACCGCGGCCGCCAGCGCCACGGCAACGACCCGGTCCTTGAACGAGTGGGTCGGGTTGGAGCGCTCGTCCTTAACCCAGAGGCGGCGCATGCCGAGTTTCCTGGCCAGCGCGTCGGCCCTGACGAGCCTGGTCCGGCCAGGCTCGGTGTTCGGCCGGCGGGCGATGTCCGGCGGGACTGGCAGCAGGCTGGCGTACCGCCAGATGTTCGGCGGTCCCGACTCGATCTCCTGCCTGTTGACGGGCGGCAGGTCATAGCTGACCTCGAGCGGGCCGAAGCACTCCGAGCAGGCATGCTGGCCGCCAAGGTCGAAGCTGGCGCCGCATTCACGGCAGGCGAGAGCGCGGGCATGGCCGAAACTGGCAGACGCGAGTGGCCTGGCGGACGCGGGGTTCGCCGGTGCGGGCGTGGCGGGCAGGGCAGCGTTCGTCGCGACGGATGTCATAACTGGTGAGGCCTCTCCTCATCTCTCCCGCTGCCGGCATGCAGCGGGCCGGAGTTGGCACCAGTCCCGAGATGGCCCCACCGGGCGCAGAACGACCGAGCGTGGATCATCGAGATGGTTGCCGGGGCTTCACAGGGCCGTTCCCTCCACCCCTCTGGATGAGCAATATGAAGTTGTCATCCCGCATCCTAACCGACTCGGGCGCTGATGTCCCAGCAGGTCCTCGCCCAGCCCGCCGCCCCGTCCAGGCCGCCCCTCACCACGGACACTTTTCTACGCGGGATGTTGAAAGATGTCCGTCACATGGAACGGTCGCTCCCGTCCCGCGTAGGCGGCGCAGGGCAAGATCACCGGGGTCGGTACACGGCAGGGACCGGCCGCGGCGTTAACCTCACCGCGTGGGCGATGCGATTGCCAGGCGCCGGATCCTCGTGGCGTCCAACCGAGGTCCCTTCTCATTCAGCCGGGACGACACCGGCCAGCTGTCGGTCAAGCGGGGAGGCGGCGGCCTCGTCTCCGGCCTGTCATCGGTGGCCAGCCACGAGGACCTGCTCTGGGTCTGCGCAGCGCTGACTGACGCCGACCGGGCGGCCGTCCGCACGGCCACCGGCGGCATGTTCGGCCTGGACGGCACCCCGGGCGGATCAGCGGTCCGGATGCTCGACATCCCCGCAGCCACATTCAATCGGGCGTACAACACAGTGGCCAACTCAGTGCTGTGGTTCGTACACCACATGCTGTATGACACGCCGAACCAGCCGCAGTTCGGGCTGGCGTTCCGCCGCGACTGGGACGCCTACCGCGAGTACAACATGGCCTTCGCCACAGCGCTCGCCACCGCGAACGACGGTTCGCCCGGTGTCCGCGCCGTGATCCAGGACTATCACCTGACCCTCGCGCCGCGGATGCTCGCCGAGCTCAGTCCCGGGATCAAGATCGCGCATTTCTCGCACACCCCGTGGGCGCCCGTCGACTACTTCAGGCTGCTGCCCGACGCGATCGCGGCCCAGGTGCTAGACGGAATGCTGGGCGCCGACCACGCCGGCTTCCTGTGCCAGCGCTGGGCAGACGCGTTCGTCGACTGCTGCGAGCGCGTGCTCGGGGCCGACGTCGACCGGGACGGGAGGCAGGTTAGCTACCGCGGTCACGTCACCGGCATCGGCGTGCACCCGCTTGGCGTGGACGCCGCCGAGCTCACCGGCCGGGCCGCCCAGCGGGACGTCGAGGCGCGGATGGCCGCGCTGGCCGAAGTGATCGGCGGGCGCAAGCTGATCGTGCGAGTCGACCGGACCGAGCTTTCCAAAAACATAGTGAGGGGCCTGGCCGCCTACCGCGAGCTGCTGCTGACCCATCCCGAGTGGCAGGGCAAAGTGATGCTGCTCGCGCTCGCCTACCCGTCCCGCCATGACCTGCCCGAGTACCGTGAGTACGCGGCCAGCGTGCAGCGGCTGGCCGGAGCGATCGCCGACGAGTTCGGCACGGCTGACTGGACCCCGATCGTGCTCAGCGGCTACGACGACTATCCCAGGTCGCTGGCCGGCTACCGGCTGGCTGACGTCCTGTTGGTGAACCCTATCCGCGACGGCATGAACCTGGTAGCCAAGGAAGGCCCGATACTGTCCGACCGCGGCTGCGCGCTGGTGCTGTCCCGAGAGGCAGGCGCGGCCGACGAGCTTGGCGGCGACGCGCTGCTGGTGAACCCGTTCGACATCAGCGGCACGGTGCAGGCATTGCACGAGGCGCTAATGATGCCCGATGACGAACGAAAGCTCAGGAGCCAGTCACTTGCGGCCGCCGGCAGCGCCGTTCCGCCATCGGCCTGGCTCGCCAGCCAGCTGGCAGCGCTTGAACCCCCGTCGTCAAGGCCCGCGTCCGGCTAGGCAGCGCGTGGCAGCCGCCTGAGGATCTCCTCGAGCGCGCCCTTTACATCGGTCATATCGCTCTTCAGGCCCGCGACGTCCGCCTTCAGGCCCGCGACGTCCGTCTCTAGGGCAGAGACACTAGACTTGATGCCCGCCATTTCAGCCCGGACGTCTCGGAAGGCGCGATTGACTTCCTGGCGGAACGCGGCGATCTCAGCCCGCAACGCGCTCAGGCCGACGCTCAGGGCTTCGGCCTGACCTGGGCCTGCCCACGTTTCCAAACGGTCGACGCGCACTTCCA
>DASWGE010000355.1:0-5132 GCA_036393895.1 Streptosporangiaceae bacterium
GGGACTGCTGTTACATGCCGAATCGTGCGCGTCGGACGGCTTCGATCGCCGCGTCAGGTCCGCTCACCTCGACCTGTGCTGCGCTCTGCCGGCCGAAGAGGTAGAGCAGCAGTTCGCCCGGAGGTCCGGCGATGCGGGCAGTGGGTTCCCCTCGCCGTGCCCGGACGGTCTGAGCGGTCTCTGCCCACTGAAGCTCGAGTCCGGCGCCGTGCAGTCGCCGCGCGAGGAACCAGGGCGCGCGGCTGACGTTGCGCCACAGGGCCACGTCCAGTGCATGCTCGCTGGTTCGGGGGCCGCGGCCGTTGGCTCTGCGTACGTCCTCGTGGTGGACGAAGAACTCGTTGAGGTTGGGGACCCGGCGCACCCATCCGATGCGGAAGAAGCCTGGCGGCGGTCCCGATCGGATCGTCGCGGTGAGCCAGGTAAAGTCCCTCAGCGCGAGCGCTCTTCTTCGTCGTTCAGCCAAGCGGCCCCACCCACCGGGCAGGACAAGCCCCGGGCCGGCGAGGTAGTCGCGCTCGCGGAGGACCAGGTGCGCGGCGAGATCGCGGGTCGTCCACGGCGCGAGGAGCGTCTGCGCCTGGGGACCGAGCTCGTCGAACAGGTCGCTGAGCTGTGCTCGCTCGACGGCGTCAAAGAACCCGGCCATATCGCCGGAGTGTAGCCAGGCCGGTGGCAGGGTTTCGAGGCTCCCCTTGAAGACGAGCCGCCCACACCTCGATCTGCATCGCCTGGGCGGTAATGCGCTGCGACGCCCGCAACCGCGACCACCTCGTCCGCCACCACCAGCGGGCCCTGACCAGGCTCGGCTACCAGGTCACACTCGCCGGGCCGGGCGACGGCCGCCTGCCAGCCGGCACGGACACCCTTCCACCGGCAACCCACGCCAGGCTGCATGACCAGCACCACCCTTCCCCGGCGGGCCATCGGAGCCGGCTCCGATGGCCCGCCGCGCGCCAGGCTGAGGTCCCCAAGTTTCATCACAGTTGAGCCATCCAGCGCCGGCCGCTGGAACCCGCGCCAGCTGCAATGCCGAAGAACCGTTCGATCTCCCCCGGGCCATGCTGCCGCCGCACGGCCGGGACGGAACGGTGGCTGCGGCGACGGTGGAGGCGTCATCGTTCGTCATTCGCCAGTGCACCGGTATTCGCTGCCGTACTCCCGCCACGAGCGAATGCCATTGGCGTCGGAGGACACGAGAACTTGTTAGCTGTATGCAACTGCGGCGAAGACCCGGCATCGCAGCCCTCGGCTGACGCGGTTAAGGCTCGCACGTACCCGGTGGACTTCGCGGTGAAGCACGTCAGCGACGACTCGCAGCGCCCGCTCGACGCGCTGCCGGAGAACGAGTCGGACAACTTTGCCGGGCACGCCATGCACTCGCCCGTCACCATCTCCGCGAAGGGAACGGTGCACCCGGCCGGGCATATTCCAAGCACATGCTTGACATCGGAGAACGGCCAGGTGATACTCCAAGCATGTCCTTGGAATATGCCGACATGAGCCGGCCTCGCGGCCAGCGGCGGCGGCTGCTTGATGACCCGCGCAGCATGAGGGCGCTAGCGCACCCGCTCCGGCTGGAGCTTCAGGCGATCGTCGGGCGGTCTGGCCGCATCACCACCGCTGACGCGGCACGTGAGCTGGGGATCAGCCATGGGCTTGCGTCTCATCACCTGCATCAGCTCGCCAAATACGGGTTTATCGAGCAAGTCAGCGGCGCCGACAACCGGGAGCGGCCGTGGCAGCTGGTCGCCACCTCGGTCAGCTATGAAGGACTCGACGAGAAGCCTGGCGGGCCCGCTGCGATCGCAGCCTTCGAGCAGGTGGCGGCGGAGCGGACGCTGGAGAGCTTCCTCAGCTGGCAGGACCGCCGCGGCAACTGGCCCGCCGCCTGGCGGCAGCACGCTGGCCTCGGGCGCAGCACCGTCTACCTTACCGAGAGCGAGCTGGGCGGGCTGGTCGGGGCCATCGAGAAGCTGATCTTGGAATATGCCGAGGAGCGCCCGCTCGATGACCTGTCGGCACGGCCACCTGACGCTGTGCCTGTGGAGTTCGGTCTCTTCGTCGTGCCATGCGAGCCCCTCTCCGGGGGCGGGTGACATGCGCGCGATCCGCCAGGCACTCGGGCAACGCGGCCTGCGGCTGCTGCTGACTGCCGGCCTGATCTCGCTGACCGGCGACTGGATCATGCGGATCGGGCTCGCTTACTACATCTACGCGCTCACCGGATCGACCCTGGCGTCGGCCACGATGCTGCTTGCCTCGTTCGTCCCGCAGGTTGTGCTGAGCTCTGTCGCCGGCGTATTCGCGGACCGCTGGGACAGCAAGCGGACGATGATCATCTCCAATCTGCTGCTCGCGGCTGGATTGCTGCCGCTGCTGGCGGTGCACCGCGCTGATGAGGTCTGGATCATCTACGTCGTCACGGCGTGGGAGGGCTGCGTGCAGCAATTCTTCACCCCAGCTCAGCAGTCCGTGCTTCCGTCCCTGACCGACGACGCCTACTTGGTCACGGCTAACGCGCTCAACGGCCAGGCCAGCGACATTTCCCGGCTCGTGGGCTCGGCCGCTGGCGGTGTCCTGGCCGCGGCGGGCGGGCTTGCCGCGCTGACGTTCGCTGACTTCGCCAGCTTCGTGCTGGCGGCGGCTCTGATAACGCGGATCCCGGCAGCGCGGCGAACCGGCAGCGTAGCCGTCGCGAGGAAGTCACTCGGTGCCCGGCTGGCCCAGTTGCGTACCGAATGGGCCGATGGGCTCAGCCTGGCGGTCCTGCACCGGGTACTGCGAGTCATCCTGATCTTCGTCGCTGTCGCGTCCGTCGGCGAAGGCATCATGGGCACGCTGTTCGCGCCGTTCGTGCGGTCCGTGCTGCACGGCAGCAGCCAGGCCTACGGCTTCATCGTGTCCGCGCAGGCCGTCGGCGGCATCGCAGGCGGCCTGATCGCCGCGTCGATCGGCCACCGCGTCCGCGCGCACCGGCTCTTCGCGTGGGGCGCGGTGTTCTTCGGCGCGGTCGACTTGATGCTGTTCTTGTACCCGCTGGTGTGGGTCACGGTGTCACCCGCCATCGTTCTCATGGCCGTAGTGGGCTTGCCTGGCGCGCTGATGATTGCCGGAGCGCTGACCCTGGTGCAGCGCCACACCAGCGACACCCACCGCGGCCGGATCTTCGGCGCATTCGGTGCGGTCGAGGGCATCGCGATCGTCTCTGGCACGATCGCCGCCGGGTTCCTCGGCCAGACCCTCGGGATCATCCCGGTCCTCTCGGCCCAGGGCGCTGGATACCTCCTCGCCGGCCTCGCCGCGCTGATAGCGCTCCGCCACGAGCAAGGCTCAAAGACTGGTGACACTGATCGGAGCACCAGCGCGGGTGAGCGCGTCGATGACCGCATCGGGATCGGCGCGGAAGGTCCAGCCACAGCCGGGCCGGCCGCCTAGATCCGGCGGCTTGGCTAGGTCGGCGCCGGTCACGAGGGCGATCGCAGACTCGGCCGGAGCGATCATGCCCTGCCATAGGGCGCAGTGCAGGCCGCGACGGACGCGGCCCCAGCCGGCTCGCTTCGAATATTTCCGAGCGCCCGGAGGGCGGCGACCGCAGCCGTAATCTGCTCGTCGGTCACCATGACAAACGCTCCACGAAGTGCCGAACCTCGGCCAGTGCCCAGTCGCCGATCGACGGTTCTTGGCACCGCGATGCCATCGGCGACCGTAGCTGTGGCATTGGCCCTGGATGGCGCGACTCCGTGCCATTTGTCCGCTAACGGCGCGCATCCGACCGCATGGACGCCGATGCTGCGCGGCAGGACGACAATCGCGCCGCAGGCATGTAGGCATCGTCGCTACCGCACGGCGGCCACAGCCTCGCAAGTTGCGGCTAACGGCGCATATTGACCTGTCACGATCTACCGGTTACGGTTTTCGCCAGGTCTGCTGCCGGGTCGTCCGAGTCGCCGGACCCTCAGAGCTCATGGCATCTGGATGCGCGGGCTTGTCTCGCGGGCTGAGGTGGAGTGCGAGATGGGCGGATCGGGCGACACCGCAATTCCTCCGTCCAATCATGCCGACAGCGTGAAGCAGGAAGTCAAGGGGCAGTCGGTCGTCGCCGACTACACCGAGTCGGTAGTGCCGCGCCACGCACGGCGGTCGAACTTCCGGATGTTCCTGACATTCGGCTCGATGCAGCTAGTGTTCGGCGCGGTGCTGGTGGGCTACGGTGCCCGGTTCGAGGGCCTTTCCCTCGGCCGCCTAATCGTGGCGATGACGATCGCGGCCGTAACGATGACCGCGTACTGCATCGGATCAGCGAACGTCGGCGCGGTCGTCGGCCAGACGCATGCCGTGACCACACGGAGCGTCTTCGGCACGGTCGGCAGCGCGATCGTCTCGCTGCTGCTGGTCATCGACGGGATGGGTTTTTACCTCTTCACCGTGCTGTTCGTGATCACGCTCGGGCAGGCGCTGCTCGGAACGATCGCGGCGGTGTCCCTGGTCACCGCACTACTGGCGTTCGTGATGATCTTCAACAACTACTTCGGCTTCACCGGCCTGCAGCGCTTCGCGCAGTTCGTCGCGGTACCGGTCATCGCGGCGTGGGGCATCTACGCGACGATCAAGGCGTTCACCTCGGTCTCCGGTCATGCGCTGTCCGCGGTGCCGCATGCGAGCGCCCCGGTATCGATCTTTTTCGTCACTGGCGCGATGGTCGGCCTGTCGACGTGGGGCAACGAGCCCGATATCTTCCGCTACGCCAAGGCGGGCAGGGCGTCGTGGTGGAACGTGCCGGCGATCGCCATCCCCTACATCCTCGGCGCGTTCATCTTCCCGATCATGGGATATCTGATCGCGACGCTGTCGGACCAACCGGACTTCGCCCCGAGCATCAAGTACTTCGCCAACTTCACGCTGTTCGGGCTGGCGGGGCTGATGATGGTGGTCCTGCTCGTCAATCAGTGGGCGGTCCAGGATGGGAACCTGTACATCGCCATCAACGGCGCGCAGAACCTGCTGTCCCGCATTCCGCGCTGGCGCCGCGAGTACACGGTGATCGGCCTGGGCCTGGCCGCGGCCGGCCTGACGTTCATCCTGCCCAGCCTGACCAAGACGTTCAACATCGTCACGGGCATCGGCGCCGT
>DASWGE010000356.1:0-6638 GCA_036393895.1 Streptosporangiaceae bacterium
GACCGCTTGCTGGCACGTCGGCCGGTGCTGCTGCTGCTTGGCAGTGACCTGCACATGATGGAACGTCTGACGGGATACGATCGGCCCTTCTACGGGTCGCGCGGACAACCTGGTGCTTGGCCCGCTCAACCCGGGTATGGCCGGCAGGTCGCCGGCCAAAGGATCGCGCAGTGCAGTCGGCGTGCTGGCAGGCCTTCGCTCAGCAGTTCAGGTACGCCAGGACGGCAAGCACCCGCCAGTTGTCGTCGTCCGAAGGCTCCAGGCCCAGCTTGATGAAGATGCTGGTGCTGTGCTTGCTGACCGCCTTCTCTGAGACGAACAGTCGCTGGGCGATCGCGGCGTTGGAACGGCCTTGTGCCATCAGCTCAAGCACCTCACGTTCCCTGGGTGACAGCGTGGTGATCGGCTCGTCTACCGCCCGCTTACGCAGCAGCTTCGCTATCACCTCAGGGTCGAGCACCGTCCCGCCCGTCGCGACCGCCCTGAGTGCCTCGACGAATGCCTCGTCACTGAAGACCCGGTCCTTGAGCAGGTAACCGACGCCGCCCGCCAGGTCAGAAAGGAGCTCACGGGCGTAGAGCTGTTCGACGTACTGCGACAGCACGAGGACCGGCAGGCCCGGCACCTGGCGCCTCGCTTCGAGCGCGGTCCGCAGGCCCTCGTCGGTGAATGTCGGCGGTAGCCTGACGTCGATCACCGCCACGTCAGGCCGCTGATCGAGCAGTGCGGACAGCAGCTCAGGCGCCGTGCCCACGGCGGCGGTGACATCAAAGCCGTGCGCGTCCAGCAGCCGAGTCAGGCCGTCCCTGAGGAGATAGAGATCCTCCGCGATGACAACGCGCATGGCACCTCGATGGCGATGATGGTAGGGCCTCCCGGCGGGCTGTTCACCGCGAGGACTCCGTCGAATGTACCGAGCCGCCGTTCCAGTCCGAGCAGGCCAGAGCCGCCCTGTGGGTCCGCGCCGCCGCATCCGTCGTCGGTGACCATGATCCGCAGCCTGCCGTCATAATGCCGGATGCGCACCTGCACCTGGCGGGCGGCTGAGTGCTTTACCGCGTTGGCCAGCGCCTCGGCCACCGCGAAGTAGCAGGCGGTCTCCACCGGCAGGCTCGGCCGGCCCGCTAGCTCGATATCGACCTCGGTGTGCAGCGGGGTGTCGAGCGCCAGCGCCCGGACCGCGTCGGCCAGGCCACGGTCGGCGAGTACCGGCGGGCAGATCCCGCGGACCAGGCCGCGGAGCTCGTCAAGCACCTTGACCGAGGTCTCCCGAGCCTCGGCGACCAGGGCGGCTGCCGCCTCCGGGCTGCTCAGCATCAGCCGCTCCGCGGCGCGCAGGCTCATTCCCAGCGAGACCAGGCGGGCCTGGGCACCGTCGTGCAGGTCCCGCTCCAGCCTGCGAAGCTCGGCCGTTGCCGCGTCGACAGCGTCCGCGCGGGTCCTGGTCAGACGCTGCACCCGGCCGGCAAGCTCGGCATCGGCTGCCGACCTGAGCAGCGCCCTGCTCCACGAATCGAGGGCGCGCGGCACCAGCCACAGGCCGAAGGCCACCAGCGCCAGGCCTTCGGCCCCAGCCACCAGCGCCGTCGGCCTGCTGGTCACCCAGACCGAGCCGTACCGCACGTCCCACGTGTAGGGCGACGGCAGCGGAACGTGCGACGGCCAGAAGGCGGCCAGGGCAATGCCATATATGCCGAACAAGATCAACCCGGCGAGTGCCAGGTCGGCGGCGACCGCAGGCGCGCGGATGACCAGGACAAGCGCGGCGAGTCCGACGGTCAATGTGAGGCCCGCACTCCACCACGGGGTGTCGAGCCAGAACGTCGCGCCCAGCATCTCCACGAGGACGCCGTACACGAGCAGCAGCAGAAGTCCCCACCGAGGGCGGCCGTGTCGCCCGGGGACATCAGCAGGTTCCCGCAACAGCATCCGGCTGACGCCCGAGTCAGGGTCCATCCGTCGCCAGGTCAGCCACAGCCCGCTGGCCAGGAACGCAAAGGTCTGCACCAGATCCAGTTTGTGCGTACCCGGACCCGGAGCCCCCGCCGGCGATGCCGTGGCGAGTTACCCACGGCGCTCCGCGGGCGAACTCTCTCACGACCGTGAAGCCATACAGACCCAGAAACACCAACGACAGCGGGACGACCTTCGACGTGACGTAGCGGGGTGCGAACGTCCACAAGGCAAGCGCGACTGCTGGCAGAAACAGCGCCACGAGGCCGGCATGGCGCCCGGAGAAGTTGATGCCCAGAAGGACCACAGGCAGCAGGAGCGTCTCCAGACCGGCTGGCCGCCGTAATGGCCCACGGCCTACTTCTCAGGTGGGTCCAGACCCACCTCACGGCCGGGTGCAGTGTCGTAGCGTGCTGGCAGAGTTGGCGCATCGCAGGAAGGGAGGCACGATGTTAGCCATGAGCCATCCCGTGTCCCGTCCCTTCACGGTCACCGACCTGGAGGCGATGCCGGATGACGGGCGCCGCTACGAGCTTATTGACGGGGAACTCCTGGTGAGCCCCGCGCCCGGCTGGTCACATCAGGAGGCCAGCCAGACGCTGTACGTCATGCTCCGGGCCGCGTGCCCGCCAGATCTACGGGTGCTCGCCGCGCCTTTCGCCGTTCGCATCGATCAGTTCAACGAGCTGCAGCCAGATGTGCTGGTGGCCCGGTTCGCCGACCTCACCGAGGTGAACCTGCCCAGGGCGCCGCTGCTCGCCGTCGAGGTCATCTCGCCGAGTAGCGGGCTGCGAGACCGCAGCCTGAAGAAGGCGGTCTACGAACGGATGGGAGTTCGGTCGTACTGGCTCGTCGATCCGGACCGGAGTCGGCCGGCCTTGACGGCCTTCGAGCTTCGGGGCAGCTGTTATCACGAGGTGGCCGCGGTGTCGGGGCGCGACGCCTGGGAGGCTGACTGTCCGTTTGCCGTCCGGATCATCCCGGCCGACCTGATTGCCGGGCTCGAGCCCTAGCCGACGGACTCAAGAGGAAGGAGGATTGCAGCTCTTGTCAGTCGGTAATGAGGAATTCAGTCATCTCGCCTGGCGATCCCTCCGCCACAAGGCGCCCGGCGCGACACACAACGACCCGATCGGCTACTAGCAGAACGTGAGGATCATGGGAGGCGAGGATAACGCCGCCGCCGCGCAGGCTGACTTCCCGCAGGGCCTCGATCACGACAGTCGCCGCCTCGTGATCGAGCTCGGCGGTGGGCTCGTCGGCGAGGACGATGTCCGGCTCCGGTGCGAGGGCCCGGGCCACGGCGACTCGCTGCTGCTGTCCGAGTGAGAGCTCGAACAGGCGATGTTCTGCTCGGTCCTCGAGACCTAGGCGGCGGAGCCACCTTGCCGCCGCCGCGGCCGCGGATTCCGGGTCCGCTCCGGAGATGAGGAGCGGCAGGTAGACGTTCTCGCGGGCGGTCAGGGCCGGGAAGAGGCCGAGGGACTGGAACACCACCCCGAACTCGCTGGCCCTGCGGCGCGCCACCTCGGTGGCGGGCAGATCGGCGAGTGACTGGCCGCGCCACATCACGCTTCCGCTATCAGGTGCTTCGAAGCCCCCGAGCACGCCGAGCAAGGTGCTCTTTCCCGAGCCCGAGGGCCCCATGACGACGACCAGTTCGCCCGCCGCGAGGTGAAGCGAGGCGTCTTGAAGGGCGACCGTGCTCGTCCCGCCTTGGCCGTACCTGCGATGGATCTGCGTGGCCGACAGCAACGGTGCCTCCGCGCGCCCGCCGGGGCTCGAGGTGACGCTCGCAGAGCCGGTGACGCTCGCAGCGGCCGCGGCCATTGTGTCATCACTCGTCATGGCCGAGGGGGCGCGCGACCGGACCGCTCTCGCGGCTCTTCCGCGCGATCCTGCTGGCTGGTAGGCGATCGGCTCCTGAGAGCGCCGGATCCTGACCTCGTGTCCCTCCAGCTCCACCTCGACCTCCGATGCGGCCGATCCGAGCAAGGACGCGGCGGCCTGCGGAAGGGTGATCCGGCCCGATGCGTCGAGACTTGCCCGGCCGGCCGGTCCCCGCACCCTGCCGTCGATCAGGCGGAAGGTGGTGTCGGTCTTCGAGGCCGCGATCAGGTCGTGAGTGGCCATGAAGACCGTCGAGCCGAACTCGGTACACGCAGCTCGAAGCGCTTGGACCACCTGGTCCGCGCCCTCGGCGTCGATCTCTGCGGTTGGTTCATCGGCGAGCACGACGGCCGGCTTGTGCGCGAGGGCGACAACGAGACCCGCTCGCTGCTGCTCACCGCCGGATAGCATCGCAGGACGGTGGTTCGCCCTCCGGGCCAATCCCATGAGCTCGAGCAGGTCGGTGATTCTGCGACGGCGACTCGCAGCAGACTGCACACCGGCGAGCAGCAGGGGAAGCTCCGCGTTCTGGGCGACAGTGAGGTAAGGGACCAGGTTTTTGGTCGTCCCCTGCCACAGGAAGCCGACCGTCCATCTCCGGTAAGCCGACAGCCCGGCGGTGTCGAGTTGCGACAGATCCGTACCGCCGACCGAGACCAGGCCTGCCGTGGGAGTGTCGACGCCGCCGATCAGGTTCAGGATCGTGGACTTCCCCGCTCCGCTCGGCCCTACGATCGCGGCGAACTCACCCCTTGCGACGTCGAACGAGACGCCCCCCAGGGCCGCCACGCCCACGTCCCCCACTCGATGGACCTTGTAGACGCGATCCAACCGGATGAAGGAGGAATCAGCTCCGTCAGCGTGCGTGAACGGGCCGCCTGGCCAGGCATGGCCGTCGTGGCCTTGTCCGTTGATTCTCATTCTGGTTCACCTCGCAGGACCGCCGCAGGTGAGAGCCGGCGGATCCTCATGGTGGCAACCAGGAGCGTGCCGGCCAGCGAAGCGGCGGCAACTATCGCGGCGGCCGCGATCGCTGGCCAATCGACGACAAGACCCGTGGCCGTGGATCCGCCCGCGGGCGCGGTCACGTACGAGTTCGTGGCGGCCAGCAGGCCGAGGCCCACCGCCATTCCGACGGTCGCGGCGCAGAGAACGACGGCACCGTACTCGAATGCGAGCGTTGCGACGACGTTCCTGAGCTTGGCGCCCAGCGCTTCGAAGGATGCCGCCTCGTACTCATAACGGCGCCCTCCGAAGTACGCGGACAGGACGAGTGCGAGCATCGCGAGTGCCACGCCGGCGATCGCCGCGGCGAACTCGATGCCGATCGCGAGGTTCTCCTGATGTGACGCGAGCGTGGCCTCGATCGCCGCCGCGCTGGAGACTTCGGTGACCTGGAGCCCGGCGCGCCTGGTCAGGGCAACTGGGCTCGCGTCCCCCATAGAGAGCACAACGAACACACCGCCGGGTGGCTGAAGTGCCTGCTGGAATCGCTCGATCAGTGCCCGCACAGGCACCACGGCGAAGGGAAGCCCTCGCTCCGTGGCGGCGGGGAAGGCGTTCATTCTCCCCACGATCCGGACCGGAAGGACCAGCGAGCCGACCTGAAGAGTAGCGCGGGTGAGCGCCTGGCCACGCCCTACTCCGCCGATCAGAGCCGGCACGCGCGAAGACGCGGGAGCGATGCCTGCCAGCGACCCGCCCTGCGACACCGTGAACGCCGCCTGAAGCCCTCCAGCACCGACAGGCGTGACGCCGACCTTGGTCCCGTCGGCCTCCAGGCCGCGCCAGGCCGACAGGTCGACTGCCCGCTCGGCGCCGGCTCCGGACAGGGCCAGGTCCTCGAAGGAAAGACGAACCTTGGGATGACGAAACAGCTTCTCCACCGTTTGCGGAGAGCCGCTGAGCATGATCGAGAGGAGGCGGGAGGCACCGTCGAGCCGCGCTCGATACGTTGTGGTTCCTGGCCGCAGCACACCGAGGGGGCGTCGAAGGAAATTGTCGGTCGACGAGGAGAGCACAACCCACAGCCGCAGGCCCGTTCCGCCCGAGGAGCTCACCCGAAGCTGAAGTGTCTGCGCTCCGTGCGGCAGCGCCATCCCGATGGGCAGAGATGAGAGCCTGGACAGCAGAGATGGCAGTGGCTGGCTCGCGTCCCTTGCCTGCCACCATCCGGCTGCTGCGTAGGACGCCGGGTCGACCCCGATGATCGTTGCCAGCTGCAGGGCGGGGGCGGATGAGGCCGCGGCCGATCCGTAGAAGGCCAGCGTGGCTCTGGAGCCGAGCCCGTTCGTGGCGGACACGCCCTGCCTCGGCCAGCCGACGGACAGGCTCCAGTCGGCTCCGACCTGCGCCCGCGCTGCGTTCTGGTTGCGGGTCAGCTCGGTCGTCCTGAGGGTGGTTGCGAAGGTGAACAGGGCAGCGGATAGCACCAGCAGCAGCGCGAGCCAGGTGGTTGAGCCCGACCGCGACAGCCTGCGCAACGCGAGGTAAGAAGAAGGCTCGCGAACGTTTACTGCCACCCGGTCGAGCTTTCTTGCGCCCGCGAGCAGCAGGCGCGCGGCCAGCGCCGCGACTCCGAGCAGCAGAAGCGTGGGAGCGGCAAGCGTGAGCGGATCTAGCCCAGATCCCGTGCCGCCGACCTGGTGACGGCGCAGCTCCGTCAGCGCCGCGGCGCCCAGCAGCAGAGGCAGGAGCTCGTACGGGAGCCGCGCCGAGATGCCGCGCCTGGTCCGGGAGAGCCGCCCGCGCTCCTGGATGACCGTCTGGCGAAGCCGCCGGAGCGAGACAACCAC
>DASWGE010000357.1:0-7426 GCA_036393895.1 Streptosporangiaceae bacterium
CTCGCGACCGCGCTCCGAACAGAACTCACGATTTCGCTCGAGCCGCCCGGCGATAGCGTACGACTCACACCGCCGGCCTCAGCGAACATACCGCTGCCCCTGGTGCGGCTAGGCCGCACCGACCGGTTCCGGCGAACGACAAACCTGATAGCGGCCAACCGCGGGGCTGACCCTGATGATCTGGCTTCCTGGATGCTCACCAGCCTGGCCCTAGCCGCGACCACGCTGCGCCGTGACCTCACCGAAGCCGACTGCTGGCGCCTCATCGACGCGCTCACGCTCATCGCCGTAACCCCCGCTGCCCACGAGAAATCATGAGCGCGGCCCCCCTCGGCATGACGCTTGGCCAGGCACGCCTGAGCGCCACTTTGGCCGCCCGCGAACGCCGGCGGCGCCAGCGCAGAATAACCATTCCGAGCCGCTAAACACTGCGGCGGACTGCTTGGATCAACGCCCCATAACGAGCCTTACTCGCGCGCGAACTGCGGATGGCGCTTACGGAGAGCGACTGCTCGTTCGGCCGTTCGGCGGCGTGTGCTTGCCGCCGACCAGGGATTATGCCCGGACATGCACGCACTGGGGTGAACTGGCAGCCGCACGCCTGCGCGGCGTGCGTCCTTCCGTTCACGCCGGTGCGGGAAGCCTGCGACCAGGCACAACAGCGACCGCAATTCCGGGCACGCCATCGCTGAAGGTCGAAATTGAGCCAAGGCTGAGCCAAAAAATGAGACAAGCTCCGCGGCGCGGCGCCAGCCTGCAGACCGCCACCACCGGCGTTTGCGCAGGTCAACCTGGCGGAGGATAGGAGATTCGAACTCCTGAGGGGTTGCCCCCAACACGCTTTCCAAGCGTGCGCCCTAGGCCACTAGGCGAATCCTCCGTCGGCAAGCCTACCGACTCGGGATCACGCGGCAGACCAGGATGCGCGACAGTGCAAGGCCAGTGAGATACGGCTACCGCAGGGTCGGCAACCGGGAGCCGCACCCGACCGTCAGCAGGCCTGGCTAGACTGGGCGGCAGACCCCTCGCACGGCGTTTATCCCGCCAACTCCCCCAGGGCCGGAAGGCAGCAAGGGTACGCGGGCTCTGGCGGGTGTGCGAGGGGTCCCTTCCCCTCCACGGCGCGGATGAGGTCATGGCAGGCGACGTCGCCAGTTCCCGCAGCAGCGGCGGCCCTCGGGATGAGGATCGCCCGGGGATCCCCGACGCTCCGCTCGCGCTGTACCGGCGTTACCGGCCCGCCACCTTCGCCGAGGTCAAGGGACAGGATCATGTCACCGAGCCGCTGAGGCAGGCGCTGCGCAGCGGCCGTGTCCACCACGCTTACTTGTTCAGCGGACCGCGTGGTTGCGGTAAGACCTCAAGCGCCCGGATCCTGGCTCGCTCACTGAACTGCGAGGAGGGCCCAACCCCTGACCCGTGCGGGAAATGCCCATCCTGTGTGGCGCTGGCTCCTTCGGGGCCTGGCAGCATCGACGTCATCGAGATCGACGCCGCCTCGCACGGCGGCATCGACGACGCCAGGGATCTCCGTGAGCGTGCGTTCTACTCGCCGGTCGCGGCGCGATACAAGATCTACATCATCGACGAGGCGCATATGGTGACCGGCGCCGGCTTCAACGCTCTGCTGAAACTGGTCGAGGAACCGCCGCCGCATCTGAAGTTCGTCTTCGCGACGACGGAGCCCGAGAAGGTCATCCCGACGATCAGGTCGAGGACCCATCACTACCCGTTCCGGCTCGTGCCGCCGGCGATCTTGCGCGAGCTTCTCGAAGAGATACTCAGCAGCGAGGGAATCGGCTACGAGCCTGCCGTCCTGCCCGTCGTCATCCGGGCGGGGGCAGGCTCGGCGCGGGACTCGCTGTCAGTCCTCGACCAGCTCATCGCGGGTGCTGATGAGTCGGGACTGCGCTATGACCGCACGATCGCCCTGCTGGGCTATACCGACGACACACTCCTTGACGAGATGGCCGAAGCACTGGCGGCCCGCGACGGCTCGGCGGTCTTCCTGGCCATCGATCACGTCGTCGAGGCAGGCCATGATCCAAGGCGGTTCGCCATGGACTTGCTCGATCGGCTGCGCGACCTGATCGTGCTGGCGGCTGTGCCCGGCGCTGGCGCATCGGGCCTGCTCGATGCTTCGGAAGATCAGCTCGACCGGATGCGCAAGCAGGCAACGGAGTTCGGGCAGGACCGGCTGGCCGCGGCCGCGGAGACGATCAGCAACGGCCTGGTCGAGATGCGCGGCGCAACCTCGCCACGGCTGCTGCTCGAGTTGATGTGCGCGCAAGTTCTGCTTCCGGCTGCGCCGGCCCACGATGAGTCGGCAGAAGGGAGCACAAGCAGCGAGTTGGCGGCCAGGGTTGAGCGGCTGGAGCGGCAGCTTGCCAACGCGGCCGTAACCAAGAGGCAAGAGAGCCCAGCACCCGCCGACAGGCCGGGCACCGGGTCGGGCGGCAGGCCAGGCACCGGGTCGGGCGGCAGGCCACGCACCGCAGAAGCGGCTGTCCGGACGGGGAGCGACGGCGGATCCAATGGCGGACAGTCCGCTGCCGGTACCCCCGCGGACCAGCATCCTGCCGAGCGTGGTCAGGCCACCGGCAGCGAGGCGTCGGCCACTCTTGACCTGGATGTGCTGCAGAGCCGGTGGGCGGACGTCCTTGAGGCGGTCCGGGAGGTGCGCAAGACAGCATGGATCCTGCTCAGCAACTACGCGAGCATTGATGTGGTCGAGGGCAATGTCCTGACGATGGCCTTCGACACGGAAGGCAACGCCAAGGGATTCGCGAACAGCGGCAGCGACGGTTACCTCGCCGACGTCCTATATGCCATGTTCGGTGTCCGTCCCGTGATCAGGGCGATCGTGAATCCGGCCGGCGGCAGGGGCGCTGCGCGGGGTCCAGCCCGCCCAGCTGGCGATGACCATGGCGGGGCTGGCGGACGGGCGACACAAGCACCAGGGCTCGGCGGCCGTCCCGACAGCGGCCGTCGCGACAGCGGCCGTTCCGACAGCGGCCGCCAGAGCGGCCGTGGTGACGGGGGCGGTGACGACGGCGCCTGGGACACGGGTCCGGCCCCTGTTTCGGCGCCTGCGGGAGCCGGCCGACGCCCCAGCGTCGGGCAAGAACTCTCCGGGACCGGCGACCCCACTGGCCGGCCCGGCGCCCGACGAGGCGCCGGCAGCCGGAGCAGCCCCGCTGAGTCGCCCGGACAGGCGGCCGACGCCGGCGGGCAGCCACGATCCGGGGCGCCGACCCGGAGGGCCGCACAGCCCCGGGATTCGCGCGGGCGGGCATCGGCTGTCTCGCCCCGCAGCCAGCCAGCCGGAAGTGACCTGCCTGACGATCCAAGGCCGCACACGGATGCCGCGGCCGGCGACGAAACCGATGACCTGACCGGCACCGACCTGGTGATGCGGGAGCTTGGCGGGCGCGTCATCGAGGAAATCACCGACATCTAGACCGGCGGCTGGCCACCCGCCTGCGTGTCAGCCAACTAGGCAGGCCGTAGGCTCTCAGTAGCTGAATGCAGCGACACGGCGATCCGCGCCGCGCTCGGCCTGACAGGGGCGGCGTCCGGCCATGCGAGAAAGCAGGTGAAAGGCATGGAACCCGGTGGGCAGCTGGACATGCAGCAGCTCTTCGCCGCGGCTGCGCAGATGCAGAGCCAGCTGATGAGCGCGCAGCATCAGCTGGCCGAGACCGAGATCGATGGCACCGCCGGCGGCGGGCTGGTGAAGGTGACGATCAGCGGGCAGGGGGAGCTGGTCGACGTGAACATCGCCAAGGAAGCCATCGACCCCAGCGATCCCGCTGAGACCGCATCGACGCTTGCTGACCTGGTGCTTGCCGCCTGCCGCGATGCGTACCGTGCACTCGCCGAAGTCCAGGCCGAGCTGATGGAGCCGCTGGCTGGCGGTTTCGGCGGGGCCGGAGGGAGCGGCCCCGGAGGCCCCGGAGGCATTCCTGGCCTGCCCGGCTTGCCTGGTTTCCCCGGCCAGCCACCGCTGCCTGGCACTGCACTGCCCGAAGAGCCGTCCGCTCCCGGCGAGGACTGAGGTGTACGAGGGAGTCGTCCAGGACCTGATCGACGAGCTAGGCCAGCTTCCTGGCATCGGCCCCAAAGGTGCACAGCGAATCGCGTTCCATCTGCTGACGGCCAGCGCCGAAGACGTGCGCCGCCTGTCGGCCACGCTGATCGAGGTCATCGAGAAGGTCAAGTTCTGCCGCACCTGCGGCAACGTGGCCGAGAATGACGAGTGCAGGATCTGCCTGGACGTGCGTCGTGACCACTCGGTGATCTGCGTCGTGGAGGAACCTAAGGACGTGGCGGCGATCGAGAAGATCAGGGAGTTCCGCGGTAGGTATCACGTTCTTGGCGGCGCCATCAGCCCGATGGATGGCGTTGGTCCTGAGGACCTCAGGATCTCCGAGCTGATGGCCAGGCTCGCGGACGGCGCGATCAACGAGGTGATCCTGGCGACCGATCCGAACCTGGAGGGCGAGGCGACAGCTACCTACCTGGCCAGGCTGATCAAGCCGCTAGGTCTGCGGGTCACCAGGCCGGCGAGCGGCCTGCCGGTCGGCGGCGACCTCGAGTATGCCGACGAGGTGACGCTCGGGCGCGCCTTCGAGGGACGGCGGACCCTGAATGTCTGAGCCGCGTCGCGCTGGCGGTCGCGTCGCCCAGCAAGCCGAGACGGATGGGCAAACCAAGCCAGCCACTCCGGCCGACTCAGCAATGCCAGCGAAGCCGGCCGAGCGAGGCATGCCGCTCCCATCCGGAGAGGCCGACGGCGACTGGCGGTTGCTCGCCGACCAGATTGCCGGGCACGCCAGTGACTTCCTCGACGCTCTGGCCGCGCTCGGGCGCGGCGAGGGTGCCGAGGAGATTATTCCGCTGCTCTTGCTGGAGGTCGCGCAGGTGATGCTGGCCGGAGCCCAGCTTGGCGCGAGCCAGGATGTCATTCCGTCGGGCAATGCCGAGCCGGACGTCGGTGCGGATCCTGACCTCGACGCGCTGCGGGTGGGCCTGGCTGAGCGGCTGGCAGCCTGCGACGAGTACGCCGAGCTCTTCGACCCGTACCGGGACAGCAAGCCCACTGCGTTCCGGCTCTCTGACGATCTCGCCGCCGTGGCGGCCGACCTGATCCATGGACTGCGGCACCACCAGGCTGGGCGGCCGGCCGAGGCGCTGTGGTGGTGGCAGTACTCGTACGTGAACCAGTGGGGAACGCACGGCGGCGCCGCGCTCCGGGCGCTGCACGCCGTGGTCGCGCACGCCAGGCTGGACGTGGCCGACGAGGAGATCCCAGGCTGACCGACGGTAGACTCAGGTCCCGCTGACCCGAGCTGCCGACGTTCCGTTTGCCGATGTATCGAGATCCGATACACTGAGCTCACCATTCGACGTTCTGAGGAGCGCCGCACCTTGAACCTGATCGTGCAGAAGTATGGTGGCTCCTCGCTGGCAGACGCGGACGGGATCAAGCGAGTCGCTCAGCGGATCGTCGCCACCCGCAAGGCAGGTCACGGCGTGGTCGTAGTGGTCTCGGCCATGGGCGATACCACGGACGAGCTGCATGACCTGGCGCTGGACGTCAGCCCGCTGCCGCCGGGGCGCGAACTCGACATGCTGCTGACTGCCGGCGAGCGCATCTCGATGGCCCTGGTGGCGATGGCCATCGCAAACCTCGGCTTCGAGGCGCGGTCCTTCACCGGCTCGCAAGCTGGGGTGATCACCGATTCGACGCACGGCAAGGCCAGGATCATCGACGTCACGCCAGGCCGGATCTCCGGCGCGCTCGCCGACGGCGCCATCCCGATCGTCGCGGGATTCCAGGGCGTCTCCCAGGACAGCAAGGACATCACCACGCTGGGCCGCGGCGGGTCCGACACCACGGCGGTCGCCCTGGCAGCCGCCCTCGGGGCGCCGACCTGCGAGATCTACACGGACGTAGACGGGGTGTTCACCGCCGATCCGAGAATCGTGCCTGCAGCTCGACGCATCCCGGCGATTAGTTATGAAGAAATGCTTGAGATGGCCGCGGGCGGCGCCAAGGTGCTGCACCTTCGGTGTGTCGAGTACGCCAAGCACTACCAGATGGCGATTCATGTGCGGTCGTCGTTCAGCAACAGGGACGGTACCTGGGTCAGCGACGCGCTCGCCGCGCAGCGTGAGGGGAATGGAATGGACCAGCCAATTATCACCGGGGTAGCCCACGACAGGAGCGAGGCTACCGTCACGGTGTCTGGAATCCCCGACAAGGTCGGCGTCGCTGCGCAGCTCTTCCGGGTCGTGGCGCGTTCCGGCATCAACATCGACATGATCGTGCAGAGCACGTCCAGGTCGACGGGGCAGGCCGACATCTCCTTCACGCTGCCCAGGCAGGACGGCCAGATCGCGATGACCGCGCTGCGCGGCGTGCAGGAGGAGATCGGCTTCGACTCGCTCGTATTTGACGACAGGATCGGGAAGATCTCGCTGATCGGCGCGGGGATGCGCTCGCATCCCGGGGTGAGCGCCGACTTCTTCGGCGCGCTCGCCGACGCCGGGATCAACATCAGGATGATCTCGACATCGGAAATCAGGATCTCAGCCGTGGTCGACGCGGCCGACCTCGACGTGGCCGTGATCGCCACCCACCGGGCCTTCGGGCTGGAGGACGGCCAGTCCACGGCCGTCGTTTACGGCGGGACCGGCCGGTGACAGGCGGCCCACGCCCCGGTCCGGTCCTCGCGATCGTGGGCGCGACAGGGGCAGTCGGCACCGTCATGCGCGAGGTCATATCTAGCCGGGCCGACATCTGGGGCGAGATCAGGCTGATCGCTTCCGCCAGGTCAGCGGGCCGGATGCTGCCGATCCGCGGCGAGCAGGTAATGGTCAAGGAGCTGACCGCGGACGCTTTCGACGGCGTCGACATCGCCATGTTCGACGTGCCCGACGAGGTCTCGCAGGAATGGGCGCCGGTCGCCGCTGCTCGCGGGGTTGCGGTGATCGACAAGTCCGGGGCGTTCCGGATGGAGCCCGATGTGCCGTTGGTCGTCCCCGAGGTCAACCCAGCCCAGGCGTTCAACCGGCCGCGCGGGATCATCTCCGTCCCGAACTGCACGACGCTGTCGCTGATCGTCGTGATCAGCGTCCTGCACAAGGCCTACCGGCTGCGCGAGATGTTCGCCGCCTCCTACCAGGCCGCATCCGGCGCGGGGCAGGCGGGCACAGATTCCCTCTACGACCAGCTCGCTGCCGTAGCCGGAGACCGCACGCTGGGCCAGCAGGCTGGCGACGTGCGGGCGGCCGCCGGCGACGGGGGCGCCTTCGGTGCGCCGCTGGCGCTGAACGTGATCCCGTGGGCCGGGTCGCTGCGTTCCGACGGCTGGTCGTCGGAGGAGCTCAAGATCAGGAACGAGACCCGCAAGATTCTCGG